>NZ_JBILQX010000006.1:0-52379 GCF_044372965.1 Elstera sp.
CCAGCAGCGCACGCTGCAAACCTCAAAGCAATGGGGCCAGTCTCTCCGCCCGTTCCGGGCTCCGAGCCTGGCCCCATTGCCTATACCGCACCAAACAACGTAACTTTAACGCAGGCTCTACTTTCAGCCGGATGAAAGTTCCAAGGCAGGTCACCCCGCCTGAATACCCAGCGTCTCCAACCCAACCGAGCCCGCCTTATAGCCCCCTAAGGCGGTTTTGCTGCGCGCCTCGAAGGCTTGCGCGAGGTTTTCAGGCTTACTTTCGGTGGTCACGGCCTTCCTACCCGCAACATAATCATCCTTATTCTTGACAAGATCAGACAGCAAAATTGCCGACTGTTTTTCTTTCATGACGGACTTTAGCTCAAAATCCAAATCATCCTTATCGAATTTTCCATTCCTAATCGCTTCAGCAATCAGTTCCAACGGGTCTTGTTTCAGATTTATCGCCTGCTGACGCAGCACCGCAATATCAACTCCCCTTCCCTTGAATAGTTCTCGTACATCCGCATCATTTAACTGCGCGAAAAGCTCTTCGGTGGCTTTCACCGCTTGGGCGGGGTCGCTCGCCCGGAGTTGGGCGATTTCCAGTAGACTGGTAGCGCTGCCGATGGATTGTTCGGACGAGACGCCGAACTGCTCGACCCGGTTCACCACCGGAGCAAAACTGCTTTTCATCAGCGCGTCGGGCAGCGGCGCGTCGTTGAAAATAGTATTCATCTGCGCGAGGCGGACGCGGACCTCGGCCATATTCTCCTGCACCGGGCGCAGCAGCGGCATAACCATATCGGCGAGATCACCCGGAGCCATATTGTGGACATAGGCCGTTTTGGCAAACGCATCCGAAACTTCCTGAGTATTCAGGCGAAGGGCGAGATTGCCTTTATCGTCAGTTTTCTCAAGTTCTGTCTTATCGAGATTAAGCGTGTTGACCTTGCTAAACAGATCGACCAGAGCCGATGGCGATTGCAGCAATTCTTGCGAGCGTTTGAGCGTCGCTTGGCCGAATTCATCGGTCTGGGTGGCAGAGGCCCCGGTTTGGTGCTGGAGCTTTTCGAGTTCACTATTGAATTTCGCGGTCATCTGCGCGAGCGGATCGAGGGCCGCGTAAAGCAGATTGAGGGCTCCGGTCATTTTCGCCAACCGTGCAACGAACCCCGCCGCTGTTACCAATCCAGGTGTCAACGCCGGAATCACCTCCGCCCCCTCCCCCTGGGGCACCGCCTGCCCGGCCCCAACCGGGGGACGATAGACGGCGGGCTGAAGGCTAGCTCCCTCCGGGTCGGCCGTCAGCGCCGCCCTTGCGCTTGCCGCCGGGGTTTGGGCGAGGGTTTGTTGGAAGGCTTCCACGTCGCGGGTGGCGCGGCGCAGGGCCTGGCTGAACAGATCGATTTCGGGAATAGTGGTCGCCATAAACGCCTCCGGAACGCGGGAAAAATTGAAAAAAGAGCCCCCGGTTCGGCGGAACCGAACCGGGGAACCAAAAATTAGGCGATAATTTCTTCGCACTTGGTGGCGGTGAACTTCAGTTCGACCTGGCCGCCGTCCTTACCCGTAATTTTCGGGCGGGAGTTTTGGCGGGCTTCGGACAGAATGAAGCGCTGGCCGGTATCGAATTCGGCCACAACGGTGACGCCGCACATGCCAACGAACCGGGCAACACTATCGCCCGGTTTCACCATCAGCTTGCAGGTGAGTTCGGCGGCTTTGAATTCGGCGGTAAAGCCGGTTTCGTAATCGCCTTCGACTTCCTTGATTTCGTCGCCCGCCAAGGTGAGCGACACGCTTTTTTCGGTACGCAGAACCTCGCCATCGACCGTTACCCGGGCTTTACCGAGAACGCGGTCGCCGCAAACATTAGCCATAGTGACTCTCCCTTAGATAATGAACTGCAACTGCCCCGCAAACACGCGGAACTGGTTGACGAGGTTGGTGGGGATGAGGGCGTTCACGCGGTTGCGGTCGGCGGCGTCGCGCTCGACCACGATTTCCCGCTTGAAGAGATCGATATTCTCGACGAGGCCGAGCGCTTCCCACAGCAAGGCGCGGGCGATCAACTCGTCCTTCAGCAGGTCCGGCGTTACGATGGGTTGGCCCGCCAGAATGCGCGTGCCGTTATCGGCCAGCTTATGGCGCGGGAATTTGCTTTCGATGAGGAAGCGAATGTCTTTGCGCAGGAACGAGAGGGTGGCGGGCGTTTGCACGTCCAGCCACGCCGCGTCCTGCTGGCCCCAGGCGTTCTTTTGGTAGGTGGTGATTTCGCGCTGGATCTGCACGCGCCCGTCGCCGCTGACCATGAACGTCGCAATGCCGTCGTAGAGCAGAATATTCTGCTCGTCCTGGCGGAAGCGGTCGCCGGAGATAGGCGGCAACAGGCCTTTCAGGGCGAGGGTATGGATCGGGCGGGCCGGGTCGATCGGCAGATGGAACGCCGCAACCGCGCCGTAAGCCGCCGCCCATTCATAGGCCGGGCTCGGGGATTTATTGAAGCCAAGGCAGCTTACGAACTGATTGTTGCGCGTGCTCCCCCAGGTGGAAAGCTGCGCCAAGGTGCCGCGCCGGGCGGTGAAGGCAATCGCTTCGCGCATCACGGTCGGGCCGGAGACGGTCAGCAGCCAATCGTCCAGCACGGCCATATTGGCGGGATCGGTCCAGGGGCTGATGAGGAACTCGTAATGCTCCCCGCCGATGGCGGCGAGGATGGTGGTCAGATCGGGATTGCCCGCGCCCACCACCGTTTGCGTGATGAGGATGGCAATGCCTCCCGGCAGGCGCTCGCCGGGGAAATAGGCGGTACGCAGGTCGATCTCGTTCCCGCCCTCCCCGGCATTCACCGCCGTCAGGCTAACGACCGCGCCGGTACGAGTGGCCGTGACCGGCAGATCAGCGTCGAGGTTGATCGCCGCCAGCAGGTTGGTCGCGACGACATCCGCCGTCTCGCCCGGCTTCACGCGGGACTGCACGCGCCGCCCGCCGATATAAAGGGCGAGCAACCCGCTTTCGGTCGGCACCGTGCCGGTCAGATCGATTGTCCAGGCGGCTTTTACCCCGGCGGCGAGATCATCGACGCCAATCGCGTAGGTTTCGGTATAGGCATTATTATCGCGGACGCGCTGGATCATGTGATGCAGTTGCGAGCCCGCGCCGAAGCCAATGCGGGCCTGGTCGGAACTGGTGATGAGCTGCGGCACCAGCGCCGGATAGGTGCCGGTCGCAAGGCGCTGGCCGATCACCAGTAGCTTGGTCGGGAACTGAGGCAAGCCGCCGCCCGCCTTGCTGGCGTCAAACTCAAGATAGGTGAAGGGCGTCCGAATGGAATTCGGAATATCGTTGAAGACGATCATACAAGCCTACTCCTGGGCAGATTTACGCGGGCGCGCGGGGGCCGGAACGATCACATCGCCCTCGGCCAAACGGCGCAGCCAATAGGGGGTGGCGGGCACCTCGGCCCCGGTTTCCGGCAACGCACGGCCGGTATCGGGATCGAGGACGCGCAAATGGGTTCCGGGCAGGTCGGCACCTGCCGGGGCGGGAATCACAAACATGGGTGTCTCCTAAAATTGGAAATGGCCGGGGCCGAAGGGCGGCACCGGCGGACGGGTTGGCGGAAGGGGGAGTTCATCCGCGGGCGGCGGCAGGCTGCTGGTCGGCAGCACATACTCCGGCGCGAATAGGGTGAAGGGCGGCAGATCCTCGTCCGCCGCCCGGGATTCGGACAACAGCAGGGGCGCGTCGAACTCGAACAGCACCCACAATCGGGCCTGATCGAGCCGAACGATGCGCACGCCGTGGTACGCCATCGGTTCCGAGCAAGTATCCGGTGCCCAGGCGAGCAGCGCGTACCACAGCGCCCGGCGGATGCTCGTCATCGCGGCTTCCGCCGCCGCCTGCCCGCGCGGGTCCGCCGAGGCATCGAGCACCGCGACAATGCCAATCCGTTGATGCAAAACCTGCAATAGGTTTTCATCGGCACGGTTGGGCTCGGCCTTATCGTCGAGCGGAACCACAAACGCCGCCGGAAACTCGGTGAGCGTTTGCGTCAGCGCCGCCTCCACCGTCGCCGCCCCCGCCACTCTTTCGGCAAAAGGGTCGGCAAGGGCACGGAGGCGCTGGATGATTTCAGTGAGCATGGGGGGTCCTTTACTAGGCAAAGGCTCCGCCTCTGCACTCCGCTTAAGGGGCTTTCCCCTTAAGAATCCCTTTAATTGTCAGAGACTTGAAGCGTTGGCGCTTTGCTCAAAAGGAAATGGGATTATCAAGGGGCAAGCCCCTTGATCGGAGGTTTGGAGGCAGCGCCTCCATACTCCCTCTCACGGCGTGGACGGTGGAACCCGTTCCAGCAGGGTGCAGTCGAGGGAGAGGAAGCGATTACGGTGGGCAAGATCGGCGACGCTACAAATGCGCCAGCGTTCGCGCCGTCGCCGCCAATAGAGGATCGTGTCGATCCCATCGGCTTCGGCGAGAAACAGGGAGTAGCGCGTGAGCAGGCGGATTTGCGGGGTTTCGCGCCCGGTTTCAGCCGCAACGTCGCGCCCGAACAGTGTCGCGTGACCGGCGAGGTTTTCGACCGAGGCCCAGATGAAGGCCAGCGTCGAATAGCTGCGGGTCAAACCACCGTCCGGGGCGGGGTCGTCCTTGGCGCGCTGCACGAAAAACCGCTCGCGCAACGCACCGATTTCCGGAGCCGTCACTATGGCGGGCGGAAGGTTCCCCCGCTTGAGCTCCGGCGGGGCCATGCCGCTCATAGCCGGAACATCCGAAACGGATGCCAGAGCGCCGCGACGCCGAAGGGTAGTGGTTGCACGCTATCGGTCGGCACCGCCTCGCGCCGCTCGTACCAATGGGCAATGAGCATCAGCATGCCTTGACGCAACGCTGCGGGAACCGCCTCGGGCGTATCGGCGAGGCCGGTTTCATAGACGATGCGAAAGCCGCCAATCGGAATGCTCGGCTCCGGCCAAACGGTGATCGGAGCCATGCGGGTGCCGGAAACGATGTAACGGTCGGACGGAATCAGGCTGACCCCGCCGCTCGCATCGCGCTGTTCCACCGCCAGCACCGCCCGGATCGGCCCGCAGGGCAAGCGGACGACATCGGGCAGATAATCGACGGTGAGGCCGAGGGTTTGCGGCAGCAAACGACGGCGCAACGCCTGCTCGCACACTTGCCGGGCGGAGGCGATTAGCGCCGCCAACAGCGGCGCTTCGTCGGGGTCGGTTGCAGGCGGCTCCGAAACGGGGAGCCGCAAAAAATCCGCCACCTCGGCCACGGTCAGCGGCTCGGCGACGGGGGGAATGAGGGTTGTGAGCATGATTGATTTCCTCCTACGGCCCTCCCGGGCCTTCGGTTTGTTTGGGGTCGCTCAAACGCCGCGCGGGCTTAAGCGCGTTTTTGACGGTGTTGGTCATGGCGGAAAAACGCGCTACGGCGTCCAAGTGACGCCCGTAAGCACTGCCACCGCCGCCTCGTGCCGCAGCACGAGATCATGGGCGGTGACGCAGCGGATGATGGTTTGATCGAGCCCGAAGGCCGGGATAACGCTGCCGCCCGAGGGGTAGGCCGCCTCGCCGGAGGCATCGATCAGCAGGCCCGTGGCCTCGCCGATCAGCACGTCGGCCATATCGACCAGCAGGATTTCCGAAGCGGGCGCGGTCGGGATATGCAGGGAGGTTGCGACCGGGAACCCGTTCAGCGTGCCGTTCTGAAGCTCGGGCCGGAAGACAAAATGGCCGGAACCATCGCGCACCGCCATCAGCGCTTGCAGCGTGCGCGGGGCCATGATCCAGGCCGGGCGCAGCATGCGGGCTTTGCCCTCCTGAAGCGCCAAAACCATATTCGCCAAATCCGCGACCATCGCCGCGACCGTCGCCCCACTGGAGGCGATTTCCTGGGCGGGCAGCACCCAATGGCGAATACCCTTCGGATCATTGCCCGTGCCGGTCGGATTGCCGTAGAGGAAGGCGAGGTCTTCGCGCTCGGCCAGCGCCGTCACCAGATCGTCGCGCACCACTTGGTCGGCCGCCGGGGCGGAATAGCGGATGAGGTCGTTCGAAATCGGCACCAGCGCCGCCAGTTTCCGCGCCGTCAGCCGCACCTGCCCGAAGCTCGGCACCGAGGGGGTGATGGCGGTATTCTCGCCCAGGTATTCCGCCTGCGCCCCGCCGGTGAGCTTCGCCATCAGCAAGGTTCCGTGCGGCATCGGCACCAAAGTCGGCCCGAGGCGGCGCACGGCGGACGCCTTGCGCAAAAGTTCGATCACTTCCTGCGCCTGGATTTCGGGGACGAGATACCCGCCCGCCGCCCCAACGCCTGCCGCCAAGGCTTTCGCCGTATAGCCGTCGTTCCAGGTTTTCGCGGCAAAATCCGCCGCCCGCGCCGGGTCCCCGCGCCCGCCCGCAAGCGCGCGCAGCAGACGGCCAATGCCGTGGGCCGGGGCGTCACTCCCTTGCGGCTGAACCGCCGCACGCCGCACGGCAGTATCGAGCGCGTCGGTGCGCTGCTTCAAGGTGGCGAGATCGGCGGCAAGCGACGCCAGCGCCGGTTCAATCAAATCGGTCATGTTCTGTTCCTTGTGAGGGGGGTAGGTTTTCACCGTGAGCACCCGCGCTTGCGGATGGCACGGAAAGGTAACGGGGCTGCATTCGAGCAGCTCGGCTTCCAAAATCCGCCGCTGCCCCGCGCCCGCGGATTCGGCCCGGCGGATGAGAAAGCCCAAGGACAGTCCATCGAGCGCGCCCTGTTTCAACAGCGCGTGGGCCTCGCGCCCAACCTGGGTTTCGAGCGCGAGTTGCCCGACGAGCCGCAACCCCTGGGCGTCCTCGCGCACGTCGATCCAGCGGCCAATCGGCTGGGCCGGATCGTGCTGCCACAGCAGGCGCGGCCAAGTGCCCGCCTGCCGGTGCCGCGCCAGACTGGCGGTAAAAGCTCCCGGAACGATGATGTCGCCTTCCAAATCCGGCACATCGAAAATCGTCCCATAACCTTCAATCCGGCCAGCCGTCGCCTCCGTCCCCGCAAAGGCTGCGGGGGCTTGTTTTTGAAGCATGGATTTTCCTTTGAGGTTGGCAGAGGCGCTGCCTCTGCACTCCGCTCAAGGGGCATCGGCCCCTTGAGAATCCTCGTGTTTCCAGAGGCCGAGGATTATTCGGTTTAGATAAAATGGATTTTTAAGGGCCTTGGCCCTTAAACGGGGTTGTTAGGGGCAGCGCCCCTAACCTTGCACCACTGGCCCATAGCCTACCGCCGCGCGTTTTTCGGCATCGGTGAGGAAGGTCGCGGCGCTCAGTTTTTCAAACGTGGCGAGGCGCTGGCTGGCGAGGGCAGGAATAGCGTCCTCGTCCAGGCTCAGGCGCAAACCGGGCTCGAAGCGCGATAGGAGGTGTTCGGTGAGCCCATCGGCGATGAGACGCGCGAGCGGCAGAACGCTATCCTCCCAAAAACTCAGGCGGGCTTGTTCCATATTGGCGTAGGTCTGCGCGTCGGGAATGCCGACGAGTTGCGCGGGCACACCGAAGGCGGTGGCGATATCAAGCGCGGCTTGCCGCCGCCCGGCGAGCCAATCCATATCTTTTGGCGAGAGGGAGAGTTCTTTTGCGGTCAGGCCGCCGTCGAGCAGCATCACCGAACCCGCTTTCGCCGCGCCGGAATGGAGCGTATGGAGTTCGGTTTTGAGGCGCTGGAACTGTTCTTCCGAAAGGCTCGCAGGGCTGCCGTCCTTGGGCTCGTAAATGAGCGCGAGGCTCGGGCGCGCGCCGTTTTCCAGCAAGGCGGCGTTCCACTGCCCAGCAAGATCATGGGCGGCGATGGCCGAGAGCGCCGCCTCACCATCCCCCTGCCCGCGCCCGATACCACCGGCGCCATCGGCCCCAACACCGCCGCGCCGCAGGTGGATCAGCGGCAGGCGCGCGTCGAGCGGATCGGGGGAAAGCTCCTCCGTCCGCGCACCGCGCGTGACCCGGTAGATCGGCAGCCCCTGGCTTCCCGCCCGGATCGACACGCGGTCGGGCCGCAATAGGTGCAATTCCTGCGGCGGCAGCCCCGGCGGGCCGAGTGGGTCGATAAATCCGTTGCCGTCGAGCACCAAATGGATCGCCAAGGTTTCGAAAAAGGCGCGCTGGCTCACCTGCGGCGCAGGGCGGGCCAGGAGCGTCAGCGCCGGATGATCGGTCAACTCCTGACCCTTGGACGTTTGCAGATAGACGGGAACCGAGGCCACCGCCCGCGCGATCATCGTCACGCAGCGAAACGCCACCGGATTGTGGCGCAAGCAGCATTCGGCCAAATGGGGATAAGCCGCCCCGCTCCCCAGCGCCACGGAGGGTTCAAGCCCCGGCGACGATGCGGTTGCATAAGCCAATAGATCCCGACGCGGCGCTGCCTTCACGGCCCGCCGAAAGAAACGGAACAGCATGGGAAACTCCCTGAGAGAAAAAAGGGCATAAAAAAACCGCCCGGAAGGGGCGGCTTAGCGGGTGAAATAATCGAGGTGGATTAACGCCCGCTCAAAATCATAGCGATAAGTTTCAAAGCTCCGCCGAAAATCCGACCATAATCGTCAGTACAAATGATAATAGCTGCAACTATAATTAAAATTACAGTAATAATAATAATTTTATTGCGCAATATCTTTGTCATTGCCAACGCACCCATCTTCGATTGCGAATCGATCTTAATCTATAAAAATACATTGGAAACACCTAACGAGAACATCAACTTTTCCGGGATATTTTGAGTCACCCGGAGAAAGCTGATGTTCCTCACCCAAAGCCCAATACCAGGGCAAGTGAATGATTAACGGCTATAAGCGTCGCTTCATCCACGCATCCAAAGACCGGCCCCAATTTTTCGCGCCGAACCGTCATCACCTTGTCGATCATAATCTGCGATGTCTTGGATAAGCCATTGGCAGGCGTCGGTTCGACAGAGATTCTTACGAGTGGAGCAGGAATGAGAGCGCTCGTTACCAACGCAACGATAACCGTATCATGCTCGGCCAAAAGATCAGATTGAAGTATAAGAGCGGGACGAGGTTTACCGAAATCGCCCGCCAGCGCGACCGTGACCAGATCGCCCCGTCTCACGCGGTCCAACCCTCTAAATCATGCAAGGCCGTCTCAAGCTCATCGACAAGGCTAGTATCCATTCGATCAGCAGCAGCGGCCAACCGGGCCTGCCGGGCGCATTCCTCGGCAAAACCTGGACGATTAACGTCAGGAACCCAGATTTTGACCAGCCTCAATCCTGAAGCCCGCAAGGCGGCGTGCTGCTGACGCTGTTCGGAAGATTTTTGAGGCATTTCCCGCTCCCGTCGCTAACACCAGTCTAAGCCGTTCAGAAGAGAAGCTCAATCCTTCCCCCCAACTCCCGCCGATCATAGGGCTTACCCTACCTTCAGCGATTCGCAACGTCAAGAACAAAAAAGCAACATCGCATCCTCAACAGCGTCCCCTTGCCGCCCGCAGCCCACCCTTCTATGCTCGCCGCGCTTTTGCGGATTGAGAGGGTCAAGGCTTATGTCGCAGAAAATCAATAAGATCGTTCTCGCCTATTCCGGCGGGCTGGATACCTCGGTGATCCTGCGGTGGTTGCAGGAAACCTACCAATGTGAGGTCGTCACCTTCACCGCCGATATCGGCCAGGGCGAAGAGCTGGCCCCCGCCCGCGCTAAGGCGGAAATGCTGGGTGTTAAGCAGATTTATGTGGACGATCTGCGCGAAGAATTTGTCCGCGACTTCGTGTTCCCGATGTTCCGCGCCAATGCGCTGTATGAGGGCGTCTATCTGCTCGGCACCTCCATCGCCCGCCCGTTGATCGCCAAGCGCCAGATCGAAATTGCTAATGAAGTCGGGGCCGATGCGGTCGCCCACGGCGCGACCGGCAAGGGTAACGATCAGGTCCGGTTCGAGCTGTCGTACTACGCGCTGAAGCCGGAAATTAAGGTTGTCGCGCCGTGGCGCACCTGGGACCTGACCAGCCGTACCACGCTGCTTGACTATGCAGAGCGGCATCAGATTCCCATCGCCCGCGACAAGCGCGGCGAAGCGCCCTATTCGACCGACGCCAACCTGCTGCACATTTCCTACGAAGGCAAAGCCCTGGAAGATCCGTGGGTCGAAGCTGATGAGGATATGTACACCCGCTCGGTCGATCCGCGTAAAGCGCCGGACGAGCCCGAATATGTGGAAATCGAGTTCGAAAAGGGCGATCCCATTGCCGTCAACGGCGTTGCGCTCTCCCCCGCCAATCTGCTGACCAAGCTGAACGAGTTGGGCGGCAAGCACGGCGTAGGCCGTCTCGATCTGGTCGAAAACCGCTTTGTCGGCATGAAGTCGCGCGGTGTTTACGAAACCCCCGGCGGCACGGTTCTGCTGACCGCCCGGCGCGGGATCGAGAGCATTACGCTGGATCGCGGCGCGGCCCACCTGAAAGACGATATTATGCCCCGCTATGCGGAGCTAATTTATTTCGGCTTCTGGTACTCGCCGGAACGCGAAATGCTGCAAGCCTTGATCGACAAGAGCCAGGAATTCGTATCGGGCACGGTGCGGGTGAAGCTGTTTAAGGGCTCGGTTTCGGTCGTCGGGCGCAAATCGCCGCGCAGCCTGTACCGCCAGGATTATGTGACGTTTGAGGCCGATCAGGTCTATAATCAGCAGGATGCCGAAGGCTTTATTAAGCTCAACGCCCTGCGGTTGCGTCTCGCGGCGCTGGGCCGCAAGTAAGCCTTCGGGGGCGGGATCGAAAGGTTCCGCCCCTTTTTCTTAAGGAGCGCCCCGATGCTGCTGACCGCCGAAACCAGCGCCCTGCTGCTCATCGATTATCAGGGTAAGCTGATGCCGATGATCGATGGGGCTGAAACGGTGCTGAGTCGTGCGCTCTTATTGGCGGAAGCTGCCCATCTGTGCGGCGTCCCCATTTGGGCGACCGAACAATATCCGCAAGGCCTGGGCGGAACTGCCCCGGCGTTGGTCCCCTGGATCGAACGGATTTTCACGAAAACCCACTTCAACGCCGCCGCCGAACTCGACCTACCGGAGGCGCTCGCGGCATGGCAGGGGCGGCGCATCATTCTCGGCGGCTGTGAGGCCCATGTCTGTCTGCTGCAAACCGCCCTCGGGCTGCACAGCCTCGGCTGGCCCGTGACCGTGGTCGGCGATGCCATCGGCTCCCGCCGCGCCAGCGATAAGGCGGCGGCGCTGCACCGTTTAACCCAGGCAGGCATTCCGCTGATTTCAGCCGAAATGGCTGCCTTTGAATGGGTGCAGCACCGCGACGCCCCGGCGTTCAAACCCGTTCTGGCTGCTGTTAAAAAAGGCGCGCTTTAATTCAAGCGCGCCCGAAACGCGGCGAAACGCCCGTCTTTTTGAGCAGCGTCGAAACCAGCCCGTATTTTCTCGACCACATCGCTAGGAACCGACTTCGAGGCCAGCGCCCAGAATTGGGTTTTTAAGATAATTGGGCCAACAACCAGTGATTTTTCATCCACGCTCTCAGACTTGATAACGTAACGCCCCAGCGATGTTGTGGTGAACCAAGCATCGCCCCGGCCCGCAATCAATTTTTTAAGATTGAGACCTTCCGAGGGCGACGTATCAATGTCGGTAATCCCATTCGCCCGCAAAAGCGCGGCGGGTGCGCCATTGTCGACGGCAACAAAGCGTTTCAGGCCCTTCGCTTGTTCAAAACTCGCAACGACCGGAGCACCTGCTTTTGATATGAAAATAAAACCCTCATCGCCGCCCGAAATTTCGGAAAGCCACTGGTATTTATCCTCGCGCGGGGGGGTGCGCGCCAAAAATACCGCAACCGCAGGCGTTTCCTCCAACAACTGAACCATACGCGGTAGCGGCAATCCTTGCGGCGCGAAATCGACATTCACCGACTTTAAAACCTGTGCCACATACTCGAAGCCAGGGCCATAAAGAGCGCCATTTTCCGTAACGCCCGAATATGGAAGTGACTCGAACCCAAATAATTTCAAGGGATCAGCGGCAAGAGACGCTGATGCATAGAGATTTGGCATCAAAAAAAGCCCAAACAGATACGCCATCTTTTTTCTTATTTTCATTTTCCTCAACCTCTCGTAAATGTTATTACCCTTGAATTTTAGCATAAAAATATTATCAAAAATTTAAATGCACACTAAATAGACGATAAATTTATGCTATGATAATATTATTTCTAAATGTACCACCATACCAATACCATTTCTTTGACTTGAGAGCCTGCCAGGCCTCAGGATTGAGGCCTATTCTGGTCGCAGCTTAAAACACACCTTTCAATTAATTTTTGCCCGAAACGCCTCGTACCGACCGTCCGATTTCGACGCAGTAAAAGCGGCCTGGAGTTTTGTCAAGGTTTCAGCAGGCAGCGATTTGGACGCGGTAATCCATCCCGCCGCGGGAACCAGGGTTTTACCGACAGTAATAGCGTTATTGGCGACGCCTTCCTGCTTGATCCAATAGCGCGCCACGGTGATTGTCGAAAACCAAGCATCGAACCGCCCAGCCAGAAGTTTCTTGGCGTTTTGAACCGACGACGGGGCTGCATCAAAGGTGGTAATCCCCTGCGCGGTCAAAATGTTCCGAATGGCCTCGCTGCTGATGACGCCAATCGATTTGAGCGATTTTGCCTGCTCAAAACTATCGATTTTGGGGCTGTTGGCCAGCGTGATAAAGGCAAACCCATCATCCTCGATCAAGCCGCCGACCCAGGCGAATCGCGTCTCGCGCTCTGGGTTTCGAATGAAGTAGATCGCCACCGTATTGCCCGCGTCCAAGGATTCTGCAATCCGCAAGGGCGACTGCCCTTCGGCAACGAACGGAATGCCCGCCGTCTTGAATAAATCGGCGACGAACTCATACCCCGCGCCCCCCAACTTATTCCCGTCGGTGATGCTCGACATCGGCAGCGAATCGAACCCGACGAGCCGAACGGGGTCTGCCGCGTGTGCGGATAACGCCCCAACGATGGTTAGTCCCAAAAACACCGAACTGATGATTTTAGCGGAAAGTTTATGGGGCATCGTATCAGTCCTTGCCTACGAATATGGAAAAATGATGCGCAGGGGTTGCGTTCCCCCTCAATCGATTTGCGCGCGGAAGGCGGCGTAACGGCCATTTGTTTTGGTCGCGGCAAACGCCTGCTGAAGCTTGTTAACCACATCGGCGGGCAGGGTCTTGGAGCCCGCAATCCAATAGGGCGTGGGCACCAGCTTCGGCCCGATCACCACCGATGTTGCCGCCTCGGCATCGGCTTTAATCATATGCCGCGCGATAATCGCGCCGCTGAACCATGCATCGACCCGCCCGGCCACGAGTTTTTTGAGGTTAAGGGCCTCATTCACCGTCTCGTCGATACTCGTCAGCCCATTGTTGCGCAGAACTTGCGCGGGCGCAGCACTGCCTAACGCTGAAACGGCTTTTAAGGTTTTGGCTTGCTCGAAGGACAGAATAGGCGCATCGCCCACGCGGGTCATAAACGCAAAGCCATCGTCGGGAACTATATCGCCAAGCCACGCATATTTATCTTCACGGGCGGGATTGCGAACCAAAAACACAACAACCGAATTACCTTCGTCGAGCGCCGGAAAAACCCGGCTGATTGGAAGGCCTTCGGCAACGAAGGGAAGGTTGGCGGCCTTAAAGAGATCGGCGACAAAATCATAGCCGGGACCGGAAAGTTTCTTGCCCTCCGAAACGCTCGCCATCGGCGGCGCGTCGAACCCTAACAAGCGGATCGGATCGGCCTGCGCCGACACGGCATAGACGACAGAAAGCCCAGCGAGTGAAATTGAAATTCTTCGAACATATAAAACCATAAGCGCTCCCCTTCCAGCTATCCACCGCGATCCTGAAACCATAAAAATATGCTAATCTTCAAGTGTGAATTGTTCGTTATCAAAAATCGCTTATAATGGGAAGTTAGTTTCAAGAGACGCCCGTTCATTGCAGAAGTCGAACCCCGCTGAGATGCGCGAGCAACTGGGAATGGTGCAAACGCCAAAGCCAGCGCGTCAGCCCGATTCGGCGCTCCTAGGCGATGTGCCCGACGCAAGTCGGCCCCCCGCATCCCCCGCTCACGCGGCCGGATCTTTCCTGAAGATGTTATTCTTTTAATATAATTTTATCTAGACAACCTTCCTCATGAAGCCTTTCCTTCGAAAGGAGAATTTACCCAAATAAAGGAGAAGAAATGCTGAAAAAAATCACGCAGTCTGCCTCTATTTTTTCAATCCTGTTTGGCCTTGTTACTGGTCCTGCGGGCGCGCAGGAACCTGTCAAACTGGTAGCGTTCGGAGCGTTACCCTTTACCGAGGTCGGCGAGGGGCGGAAACTATCGGGCGTGGCGTATGACTTCGTTTCCGGCCTGTTTGATGCCGCCAAGATCCCTTATCAGGCGGAAGGCCTGCCTCTTGGGCGGATGCTGGAAGCGCTGGAGCAGGGCAACTCTGTCGGCGTGTTTCTTGCGCGCAACCCGTCCCGGGAGGATAAATTCACCTGGATCGCAGGACTGGTAGAAGAGGAAGGCTTCTTCTTCATCACTCGGGCTGACCGCAAGCCAGTGGCGAGCTACGCGGAAGCCAAAGCTCTAAAGTCGATCGGGGCCGTTCAAAGCGGTGCTCCCGCCGCCTTGCTGGAGGCCGCCGGAATCACCAATATAGACCTTGGCGCGACTGAAGGGATCAATGCGAAGAAGCTGATGAGCGGACGGATCGACGCCTGGTATACAGGGGGAGGTATTGCCCGCCATGCGCTGAAGCAGGAACAGATCGCCGGAAACGCCGTCGCAATCGGCCCCCAGGTCGTTCCCGCCCCCTATTGGGTGGTCGGCTCTAAGACGTTACCGAAAGAGACCGTAGAAAAGATTCGCGCGGCCTTCGCTGATAGCAAGACGAACGGTAAATATGCCGCTTTTCGCGCGCAGATTGACTGATCTGGTCGCAGCCCCTCCTCTACCGTAGTATCCGCACTCGGGGCGTGGCGGCACTCGCGGGCAATGGCGCAAACGCCAAAGCCAGCGCGTCCGCCCGATCCGGGCTTGGTTGGCCACGCTTTTTGAGATCGTCCTTGCTCTCCAGCTTCAACCGCCCCCGGCTATCGTAGCGATAGCGGATTTCCCCCAGTTGGCGCAGCAGCAGCGCGTCGTTGGGCAAGGATAGACGCCCCTCGGCGGCGCGTTCGCGAAGGATCCAGTAGAGTTCGGCGCGCAAGTTCAGAAAGCGCTCGCTTTCCTGGGCGGGGCGTCCGACGAGAATCGGCACGACGGGGACGCCCTGTTCGCGCAGCCGGTCCGTCACCCCGCCACCAACCCCGGCATCATCGACCTGCACCGCAACCGCCCCTGTTTTGCGCCAGGCCTCGATAATTTGGCCGACGGTGGTCATCGTATCTTGCTTGCGAAACGTTCCATGAATTTCGGCGCAATCCCCCCGGCGCAGAACGAGAACGGTTTCGTCCCGCCCGAAGCGGGCAATATCTACCCCCAGAACGACGGGCGTGCCCGCATCAATCCGTGCCTCGACACTCGCTTGCAGGAGAGCGGGCGACAGCAGCCGGTCGTCGGCGATATCGGGAAAGCGGCCCCGCACCTTGGCCTGCCACAGGGGCGATTCCTCCCCCCAGCGCAGGCGCATTTCCTCCACCCATAGGGCGCTCACCAGTAGCGGGCGCAAAACCTCGGGGATTTCTTCGCCGGATAAGTTTGGCGTCGCGAAGGCATCAATCGCGAGGGTGTGAAACCCGCCGCCAGGGGCACAGGCGCGGGCGAAGGGACCCGCAGGATCATCGGGGTTCCCGATGGCGAGCAGGCGCGAAGCCTCATTGGTAATCAGCGTTTCAGCGGCGTCCCACAGGGCTTGCGGCACCCCCGAGGCTTCATCGAAAATCACCAGAACGCGCGCGGCATGAATGCCTTGAAAGCCGGTCATATCCCAATCATTGGGCTTGCGGCCATAGCCGACCAGCTCGCCGTCAATTAGCCATTCGGTGCGGTTGATCGTGCCGGGCAGTTTGCCGATTCGATGGGCGCGCTTGATCTCCCGCCACAAGATCGCCTTCACCTGGGCATTGGTGGGAGCCGAGGTCACGACGAAGCTCTCGCCCGGCGCGCCCGTCGCAATCCACCAGGCGGCAAGACGGCTGGCGAGGAAGCTTTTACCCGCGTCGTGACAGGAGGGCACCGCCACCCGGCGATAATCGCGCACGGCTTCGGCAATCGCGCGCTGACGGGACCACAGCGTCTCCCCCAGCGCCTGTTGGACAAAACCGACCGGATCGGCGCGAAACGCCAGGGGATCGAGCGGAACGTCGAGCGGGCGACGCGCACGGGTCATGCCGGTCTCCTAAGCTAGAGGCACAGAAAAACCCCCGCCGGGAGGCACCGGCGGGGGGGAGGAAATTCGATCATCGATGGGCGAGCGGAAAGGCTCACTATCGAGAATCAGTTTGTCTTAGCAGACATCTAATGTCAAGAACAAATAGTGAACTTTTGCCGCCGTCCCCCCGGTGCGCTACGCACCAACGGGCGGAATTTGCCCTTGTCTTGCCCATATCCACTGCCAAAATAACGGAAGGACTGAGGGTTTGACGGGAGTGCAGGCGGATCATGACGGGCAGCTTTCTGGGCGATCTGATGCAGACCATTGCCGAGCGCGGCCGGGCGTTGATCGGCCCCGGGCGCGCTGTGTCCCCCTCCCCTCCCCAGTTGCTCGACCTCTGCGAGGCTTTGCTCTCCAGCCGGGGGGAGGCCTCGGGCGTTCGCCTCGCGCAAGACATCGTGACCGGCTGGCACGCCCTGCCGGAGGCAGATCGTGCGCCGTTCCTGCGTGGGCTGGCGACGCAGTTCGGGCCAGACCTGAAACGCCTGGAACGGGCGATCAGACATTACCAGGAGAGCCCCTCGCCCCTATTGGCGGCCAAGCTCCACGCCGCTACCGAACCGCGGCGGCAGGAGTTGATGCGCCGCCTTAATCTTGCCCCCGGCGGCACATCGGCGCTGGTCCGCTTGCGCGAAACGCTGTTGGCGCAGACCGACGCCAAGGGCGATTTGGCCGCGCTGGACGAAGATCTAACCCATCTTTTCACATCCTGGTTCAATCGGGGGTTTCTCGTGCTCCGTGCTATCGACTGGACGACGCCCGCCAATATTCTCGAAAAAATCATCCGCTATGAAGCTGTGCACGAAATCCACGATTGGAACGATTTACGCCGCCGCCTGGAGCCGGAAGATCGGCGCTGCTTTGGTTTCTTTCATCCGCAATTGGTCGACGAGCCGCTGATTTTCGTGGAAGTGGCTCTCACACGCGGCATTCCCGATGCCATTGCCCCACTGTTGGCCGAAGACCGGGTGCCGATCCGCGCAACAGAAGCAACGACGGCGGTGTTCTACTCGATTTCCAACTGCCAAACCGGGCTGCGCGGTATCTCTTTTGGGAATTTTCTCATCAAACATGTGGTGGAAACCTTGAGCCGGGAGATGCCGCGCCTCACCCAGTTCGTCACCCTCTCGCCCGTGCCGGGCTTCGCTGCCTGGTTGAAGCGCGCGCGCAACGACACGAGCGATCTGCTCTCACCCGACGATCACGCCAGCCTAGCCACCCTCGACACACCCGACTGGAGCGCCAGCGCCGAGAGCCGGAAGGGGCTGGAACCCGCACTTCTTCACGCGGCGGCGGCTTACTTTCTCGACGCGAAGGATAAGCGCAATCGCCCGGTCGATGCCGTGGCGCGCTTCCATCTGGGCAATGGCGCGCGGCTGGAGCGCTTGAACCCCTTCGGCGATCTCTCCGCCAAAGGCTTGAAGCAGGCCCATGGGCTGATGGTTAACTACCTCTACCGCCCGGACGATATCGAGCGGAACCACGAAGCTTTCGCCACGCACGGCGAAGTGGTGGCTGCCGCCGCCGTACAGAAATGGCGCACCCCGCCCCGCCGCAGTCTCAGCGACCGGCTGCGCGATCTGACCGTGCCGACGCCGTCTTAGAGCCGCGCGCCTTAAAGCTAGCGCGGCTCCAAAAGCCGCCATTGCGGACGCGCCCGCCCGGCGAGGGCCAAAAGTAAAGCGAGAGCATCGTGCGTCATATTTGACGCGCGATGCTCTAAGTATCGGAAGGCTGCAACTGGGCGCGCTCGTCGGCGAATAAAGTCACCAGCCGGTCAATTGCCGTCGCAATCGGCGGGCTGGCGCGGCGATCCTCATGCACGACCAGCCAAAGCTCGTTATTTTCTAAGGGTAGCGTCGGGCTCAGGCGCTTTAGATGCGGGTCGGCATCGCCGATAAACCGGGGCAGAACGCCGATCCCCACGCCGCCGCACACAGCATCGAGAATATTGATCCCTTGGGAACAGCGCAGCCTGGGCTTCAGGTGGGGCACCTCTCGCGCTAACCAACGCGCGCTCGGCAACCCTATCTGCCCCGTATCGAACGTCACCCACGCCGCCGTGCCCCAATCGCCGTGATATAAGCCTTCCTCGGCATCGGCGCGCACATAGACCGCGAAAGACGGAACCGGCAGCGACCGGATCAGCACATACCCCCGCTCCGGGCGACGGAGACGAAGGGCGATATCCGCCTGCGCAGTCGTCAGATCGACCGTGGCATAGGAATTGAAAATCTCAATCGACAGGTCCTCGCCCGCAAGCCGCGCCGCATGGGTGGCGAGAAAACGCGAGATCCACCCGCCCGCCGTAATGCGGATAGGGCCGCGATCGGCTTCAAGCGCATGGCGAACCTCCGCTTCGATCCGCTCGGCGTGGGCGAAGAGCGCTTGGCCCTCGGGCGTGAGGGTAAAGCCGCTACGGCTGCGCACTAGCAGATTGCGCCCCACCCGCCGCTCAAGCCCCGCCAGCGCCCGGCTCACCGTCGGCTGGCTGAGCGCCAAGGTTGGGGCGGCCTGTGCAACGCTGCCGGCGCGCGCAACAGCGAGAAACAGCCGCAGATCATCCCAGTTCACGGCGCGGGCGGAGGGCGAGGCAGACGACATAGTTTTACGATCTGATCCAAACTCTTTGCCATCGAAGCAATGCCGCAGAATAGCGCATGCTTGGGGCATGACGAACATTCTTCAGAGCTTGAAACGTCTTTGGCTTCGCCCGGTTGGAGCGACGCCAGACGCCCGCCCACTGCCGGATCTCGGGAACCTTCCCGCAATCCTCCGGCGCGATCTTAACCTTCCGCCCGACGAAGGGCTGGACGTGCTGACGCGGATCAGCACGTCTAAATTTCAGCGGTAACGCTCAGGGGGCGCTTAACGCCGGTAGTTCTCCATGATCTTGTCCATCATGCCTTCTGCCGCCATCGCTTTAAGCGCGACGTTAATCTTTGCCAGAATCGGCGCCGCCACCGCCTCTTGACTGCGCGCGACGATGATATGGTTGGACTCGCTCGCAATGCGCTTCGGCAGCACCGTAACCTTATCCAGCGGCTCACCCAGGGCCTTCATTTGATACGCCAGAGCCGCCTCGCCGGGGTTGATAATGGCGGCATCGAGCCGCCCGGCCAGCAGCTTTTGCAGGCGCTGGCGGGGGTTCGAGTCCGCATCGCCCTGGAAATGCTTCTGAGCTTCGACAAAGCTTGCGCCGTAACTCGCGCCGTCCTGATAACCGATGCGCTTACCCGTCAAATCCTCCGCCTTTTCGAAGGCAAATTCCCGCCCCTTGGCAACCACGAGGATCACCTCATCCACGCCCACCGGTTCGCTGAACAGAAAAATCTTCTCCCGATCCGGCGTTTTGAAAATTCCCGTTAGCCAACCCTCGCCCGCCTCGGCCTGCGTGTAAGCGCGCTTGAAAGGGGCCGCTTCTAGGAGCAACTCCACGCCCGCGCGGCGAAAGGCTTCGCGCGTTGCGTCGATCACATAGCCTTGCGTTTGTGCGCCCTCACGCCATGCTTTCGGCGGAACCGCATCGTTCGCATACATTTTTATGGGGTCTGCCGCGCTTGCGGCGGTGGCTAACCCTAGCGCCAATCCAGCAACCATCGAAAACAGGTTATTTTTTAGAATGTTTTTTCTATTTTTCCCAAAAAGTGACATTTCAACCCCTCCTTCTACTGGTGTTTCTGTTATTGAACTCAATTTTATCCGCGTGACGAGTCTTTATAGCGTCGCATCCATCGGCATTCCCCAATGATCCGCAACAGCATTCAGCGCTATTCTCAATATCTCGATACCGCTGGCCGGGTGCCGATGACTGCGCACCGCCCAATCGCGCGCGCTGATCCCCTCGCACAGAACCGCCGTCACGATGGCACTCAGGATCGGCCCAAGTCGCTGGGTAAGGCTTTGCCAGGCTTGCGCGGCGCGATGCTGCCCCTCCCCCGGCCCCTGGGGGGCCCCATTCCCCCGGCATAGCGCGGTCTGCAAGCGCTCCCCATAGGCAGCGATCACATCGGGTTGCCGATAGAGTCGCTCCAGCAGGGCGCGCAGGCGAATCGCCGCATCGGCACAGCGCCCCTCTAAGTCCCCGCGCACGAGGTAACGATCGAGTACGTCTTGGGTCAGGCGCATGGGCGGATTTTTCTCGGCGTCCAACTCTTTTGGCAGCGGCATAGGCTCGGACCGGCGGCGGCGTTCGCGGGTGGGGAGAAGGAGAGCGGGTTTAGGGGTAGTTTTCGGCATTCGCGGGCTCCGGTTCAGCGCAAGGGGCTTCACCCTATGGCCCCAAAACCACCGCCAGGATTCTTGAGCCCAAAAAAAAGGCCGGGAGAATCTCCCCGGCCAACCGTGCTAATGAGAATGTTCATTTTTTGTTCTTATTTTGTCAAGCCCCTTCCGCTCCCTGTCAGATCTTCCGGGGGATGGATCGGCGCGTGCGGTCCAATAATAGCTATCCTCGCTTGACCGGAGCCGAAGCATGCGCGTGTCCATTCTAGCTTTTTGGCTCATCGCGGCGAGCCTCTGCGCCCCCACCGCGCAGGCCTTGTCCCCCGAAGAAACCCGCCACCTGCTGGACCGCGCCGGGTTCGGCGCCACGCCGGGGGATATCGCTACCTACAAGCCACTCTCGCGCACCAAGGCCGTCGATAAGCTGCTTGGCGACTTGGACGCACCAACGCTCACGCCGAACCCGGATTTCCTCGCGGGGGAACGTCCCGATGCGGTAACCTATAGGTCTACCAGCGATAAACCGCCGGAAGAGCGTCGCGCCTTTGCCCTCGCCCGCCAGGGGGAGGCGCTCGCCATTCGCGGCTGGTGGCTGACCGAAATGATTGGCGGCTCCTCCCCCTTGCGCGAACGCCTCGCCCTCATCTGGCACGGACATTTCACCTCGGCCTTCGAGAAAGTCCGGGTGCCGGATTTAATGTGGCGACAGGTGGCCCTGTTCCGCGACCAGGGCACCCACAATTTCGCCGATCTGCTGCGGGGGATCGGCGAGGATGGCGCGATGTTCCGCTATCTCGATGTGCCCAGCAGCCGGAAGAACAAGCCGAACGAAAATTTCGCCCGCGAATTGCTGGAACTTTATACCCTCGGCACCGGCAACTATAGCGAGCAGGATATTAAAGAGGCCGCGAAAACCATGGTCGGCTGGCGGCTGAACGCGGGTGATCTGCGCCCCCTGTTCGTCCCGGCAAGCGCCATCGCCGGCCCCAAGCAGGTGCTCGGCGAAAGCGTGACCGACCTCAAGGATGTCATTACGGTTCTGCTGAAGCAGCGCGCCACCGCCCGCTTCGTGACGGAAAAACTCTGGCTCGCCCTCATCTCCCCCACGCCCGACCCAGCCCAAATCGAGATGCTGGCCAAAGGTTTCTTCGACAGCGGCTATGAGCTTCGCCCGCTCGTCCGCGCGATGCTGCTGAGCGAGGCGTTCTGGTCGCCCGAGGCCCATGGCCGCTTGGTAAAATCCCCGGTCGATCTGGTCGCGGGCACCGTGCGGCGCTTCGGGATGCCGGTGAAGGACGCGCGCTGGCTCGCCATCGAAACCCGGCTGCTTGGGCAAGATTTGCTCGATCCGCCGAACGTGCGCGGCTGGCCCGGCGGGATGGATTGGATCAGCACCGATTCGCTGCTAAAGCGCCGCGCCGTCCTCACACGCCTCGCCTATGGCGAGCCGCCCGAGCCCGCCAACCGCCAGCCCGATGGTCTTGCGGCGCAATATGCGCGCCTCTCAGGACTGACCCAGGCGAACGCCAAAGCCTCGGCGGGCAGTATGCAGGGCCGAGCCGTGAGCTTGGGGGATTTCTTCGCAAAAAACCCGCTATTCCTGGCCGACGAAACCTTGCTGCAAAAATCGATCCTGGCCGAAGCCCCCGTGCAACCGCCGACGCGCTCCACCCCGCCGGACCGGCTGCTGGAACTGCTGCTCGACCCCGCTTACGAGGTGAAATAATGCTGCCCCGTCGCCAATTTCTTCGCCTCTCGGCCCTTGCGGGCGGTGCCCTTCTGCTGCCAAGCGGCTGCGCAATCGTCCCCGGCGGGGTTCCGACGAAAACCGCCGCCGGTAAAGCCGATACGCTGTTGCTGGTCGAGTTCCAGGGCGGCAACGACGGGCTGAATACCGTTGCCCCGATTACGGACCCGCTCTACCGCAAACTGCGGCCCACCCTAGCGCTGACGGAGGCCGACGCCCTCCCCGTCGGGCGCGATCTTGCCCTTCATCCCGCCCTGAAACCAGCAATGGACCTGTGGAGCGCGGGCGATCTCGCCGTGCTGCTCGGCGTCGGCTATCCGCAGCCCGACCGTTCCCACTTCCGCTCGATCGATATTTGGGACACGGCCTCGGACGCCGACCGGGTGCTGACAAGCGGTTGGATCACCCGCGCCCTGCTCGCCCAGCCCCGCGCGCGCGTCTCCGACGCCTTCGTTCTGGGCCGACCCCACCTGGGGCCGGTGACGGGGCAGGGCATTAAAGCCGTCTCAATCAGCAATCCGGGGAATTTTGCCCAGGCCGCCACCGCCGTTTCGATCCCGGAGCAACTGCGCCGTAACCCGGTGCTCGACCAAATCAGCGCCGTGCAAGGTACGCTGCGGGTGGCAGGCGACGATATTAAAGCGAAGCTGAAAACCGTTCCCGCCAGCCTGACCGCCGATTTCCCGAAAACCAACCTAGGCGCGCAGTTCGCCGATGCGCTGCGCTTGCTGGCGGCAGGGGTCGATGCCCCCGTTATCAAACTCTCGCTGGGGAGCTTCGACACGCACATCGACCAAGCCCCCCAACACGCCCGCCTGCTCGGCGATTTCGCCGCCGCGCTCGCGGCCTTCCGCAAGGCCGCCCAGACCGCTGGCCTGTGGGACCGCGTCATCGTCCTCACCTACTCCGAGTTCGGCCGTAGGCCCGCTGAAAACGGCAGCAAAGGCACCGACCACGGCACCGCCGCCCCCCTCTTCCTCGCGGGCGGCAGCGTGCGCGGCGGGCTCATCGGCACGCAACCGGCGCTTGATAAGCTGGAGAACGACGATCTCGTGCATACGATGGATTTCCGGCAGGTCTATGCCAGCCTCTTACAGGGGCTGTGGGGGCTGGAGGCGGGGACGGTGTTGGGGAAACCGGTGGTGCCGGTGGCGGGGTTAGTCGTTTAGGTTTCGCTTGCGCGATCTTGGGGGCGCGGCCCCCAAACCCGGCTTCAAGGGCGGTGCCCTTGAAAATCCCGTTTGCAAGCCAGCCAATTATTCAGTCAGCAACCACTAATTTCCTGATTTTATTATGAAAATGGGATTCTTAAGGGCCGACTGGCCCTTAAGCGGAGTGCAGAGGCAGCGCCTCTGCGGAAGTCCGCTGGTGGGCCCGGCCGGATTCGAACCGACGACAACACCGTTATGAGCGGCGCGTTCTAACCACTGAACTACAGGCCCCCGCAGCGATCCCCGGAACAAAGCCGGGGTTAGGGTTATGAAAGCAAAAGGGGCGTTCCGTCAAGAACGCCCCCTGCTTCGATATGCAGATTTTTTACACTGAACTGATTAGGTATCCAGGAAGCTGCGCAATTTGCGGCTGCGGCTCGGGTGTTTGAGCTTGCGCAGGGCTTTGGCTTCGATCTGACGGATACGTTCGCGCGTGACCGAGAACTGCTGGCCAACCTCTTCGAGCGTATGATCGGTGTTCATGCCGATGCCAAAACGCATGCGCAGTACACGTTCTTCGCGGGGGGTGAGGGTTGCCAGAATTCGCGTGGTGGTTTCGCGCAGGTTGGCCTGAATGGCGGCATCGAGCGGCAGAACGGCGTTCTTGTCTTCGATGAAATCGCCCAAATGGCTGTCTTCCTCGTCCCCGATGGGGGTTTCGAGGGAGATCGGCTCTTTGGCGATTTTCAGGACTTTGCGAACCTTTTCCAGCGGCATCATCAGCTTTTCGGCCAATTCTTCCGGCGTCGGCTCGCGGCCGATTTCGTGCAGCATCTGGCGCGAGGTGCGCACCAGCTTGTTGATCGTTTCGATCATATGCACGGGAATGCGGATCGTGCGGGCTTGGTCGGCAATCGAGCGGGTGATTGCTTGGCGAATCCACCAAGTCGCATAAGTCGAGAACTTATAACCGCGCCGATATTCGAACTTATCCACGGCCTTCATCAGGCCGATATTGCCTTCTTGAATAAGATCGAGGAACTGCAGGCCGCGATTGGTGTATTTTTTGGCAATCGAAATGACGAGGCGCAGGTTCGCTTCGACCATTTCTTTCTTAGCGCGACTCGCCTCGCGCTCGCCCTTTTGGATCTTCTGAACCATCGCGCGGAATTCGCCGATGGGCAGCGTCACTTCTTCAGCGAAAGCGGCGGTATCTTCCCGAACCTTGCGCGCGTCGTCGGCGTGCTTTTCGTAGAAGCGCGTCCACTTCAGGCTGCGAATACGGACCGTTTCCAGCCAGTTCGGCACCAACTCATTACCCATATAGGCGGTGAGGAAGTCGGCGCGCGGCACTTTGGTCGATTCGGCCATGCGCAACATTTTGCCGTCGAGCTGCAATAGCTTGCGGGCCAGAAGATTATGCTGCTCCACCAATTGCTCAATGCGCAGCGGGTGCAGGCGCACGGTCTTGGTGATATCGACCAGATCGCTGCGGGCTTTTTCGTATTTCTTCTCGTTCGCGGGCGTCAGCGGCTCGCCTTTGAGCAAGGACGCGACGCGCTTATCTTGCAGCTTGGCAAGCTTCACCTGCGCTTCGGCAATTTGGTCGAATTTCTCGACATATTGCGGCAGCAGTTCGGCTTCCATCGCCGATAGCGACACGCCCGGCTCGTCGCTTTCGCCCTCGCCTTCGGCCCCTGATGCTGCGGGATCGCCCTCTTCCGCTTCTTCAGCCTCTTCCGGGGCTTCAGCGACTTCGGCAGCGACGAGCAGTTCCGGCGGCAGATCTTCATCTTCTGCCGGGGCACCATTGCCGTAGGAGGCTTCGAGATCGATGATGTCGCGCAGCAGCATGCGCCCGTCGATGAGCGCCTGACGCCACGCCACGATCGCGCGCTGGGTCAGCGGGCTTTCGCACAGGCCGGAGATCATCGCCTCGCGGCCAGCTTCGATCCGCTTGGCGATAGCGATTTCGCCTTCGCGCGACAGAAGCTCGACCGAGCCCATTTCGCGCAAATACATGCGAACCGGATCGTCCGTGCGGCCGACCTCATCCTCGTCGACATTGCCGCGCGCGTCGCCATCGGCGTCCGCTTCGGCTTCCGTCTCCTCGGCCTCATCGCCTTCGACGATGTTGATACCCAACTCCGAGAGCATCGCCAGCGTGTCTTCGATCTGTTCCGAAGACACCTGATCCTGCGGCAGGGCAGCATTCAATTCGTCATAGGTTACATAACCGCGCTCTTTGCCTTTAGCCGTCAGTTTTTTGACGGCGGCGGCGACGGTATCGACCAATGGACTTTCGAGTGCTTCTTCCTGCGGGGTTTGCTCTTCTGCGGTATTCGCTGCCTTCTGCGCCATTCTTGACCCTCGCCAAACCAAACCGTCGCGTAAAAACTAGTCTGCCCCCAAGCATGCCAGAAACATGCCGGGCGCCCCTTCTAACCCATCAGCGTTACGACGGCGCGACAGGGTTGATCCCTGCTCCCGCCTCGCTTGCCTGCTCTAACCCGTCCTCATCCCGCTCCGCGTGGCTTTTTGCCTTATCGGCAAACAGCGCCTTGTAGCGCAGCCAGGCTTCCGGCGTTTCTTCCGACAGCGTAACCGCCATCAAAGTCTTCCGGTCTTCCGCCATACGCCGATCGGCAAGCCTGCCGAAAATTTCGGCGACTTTCGCGCGCACATCTTGGGGAAACGCTTCACGCCGCGTGAAGGGAAACGTTCCGGCAACGTCTTGCTGCATCACTTGCGACAGCATAAAGGCGTGCTCGCTTTCCGCGACATGGGATTGCAGGGCATCGGCGTCAAGGCCGGGACGGGTAGCCGTAAGATTTACGATTTCCTGCCTCAGCAAGTCAAGACCCGCATCGGCAAAGCTGATCTCGGCCAAGGCTTCGTGCCATTCATCGAATAAAAACGGGTGGTTAAGGAAAGCTGCGAGCAGCGCGCGCGCGTGCATTCGCTCGGCAATCCCCCCCACCGTTGCTGGATTTGCCTGGGGGCCTTGCTTCAGGAACAGGTCCGGCTCTTGCCACCGCCCCCGTTTACCGGGCTGAAACTTGGGCCGGGTTTGATACGGGACGGGGGTGACTTGCGCCACCGGCTCGGGTGCCGGGGCCACGCCAAACAGCACCGTAATCCGTTGGTCGATATCGGCCTGATACAGCCGCCGCACGTCGGCATCGGCAATCGTGGCGATCTGGGCGTGGAGTTCGCGGGAGAAATCGGCTTTGCGTTCGGGCGTATCCAGCACGCGCCCAAGCTTCACCCCGTCCCACAGGGCCTCGACCAGGGGGCGCGCGACCGTCAGCGCTTCGCGCAGCCGGGCGGGACCACCAGGGCGGCCGAGCAGATCATCGGGATCGAGCCCCTCGGGCAGGGTGGCGAACCGCAGCGAGCGCCCCGCTTTCAGTTGGGGCAGCGCCCGCAGCGCTGCGCGCATCATCGCCTTTTGCCCCGCTGCATCGCCATCAAGACACAGCACAGGCTCAGGCGCGAGCCGCCACAGTTCTTCCATCTGCTCTTCGGTAAAAGCCGTGCCCAGGGGCGCCACCGCCGTATCGAACCCAGCGCGGTGCAGGGCGATGACGTCCATATAGCCTTCGGCCAGGATCACTTCCTGCTTCTTGGCCGCTGCCGGGCGGGCCAGATGCAGGGCGTAGAGACTGCGACCCTTATGGAACAGCGGCGTTTCCGGGCTATTGAGGTATTTCGGCTGCCCATCGCCCAAAATGCGCCCGCCGAAGGCGATCACCCGCCCGCGCTTGTCGCAGATCGGAAACATCACGCGCCCCCGGAACCGATCATAGGGCTCGGGCTTTTCTTCGACCCGAATGAGCAGCCCGGCTTCCACCAGCGGCCCCTCGTCAAACCCCTGGATTTTCAACGCCACCTTCAAACCGTCGCGCTGATCGGGGGACCAGCCGAGGCGGAACTTGCCGATATCTTCCTCGCGCACGCCGCGCCGGGTGAGATAGTCGCGCGCGCCGGTGCCGGAGGGCCCTCGCAGGCTTTGCTCGAAATAAAGGCAGGCGGCTTCCATTGCCGCTTCCAGCGTTTGCCGCCGCTCCACCGTGCGCCGGTCGGTCGGCGTATCGCGGGGAACCTCGATTCCGGCTTCGCCCGCCAGCCGTTCGACGGTTTCGGCAAACCCCAAGCCGTCGGTCTGCATCACGAACGAGACGATATCGCCGTGCGCGCCGCAGCCGAAGCAATGGTAGAAGCCCTTATCGTCATTGACGAAAAAGCTCGGCGATTTTTCACTATGGAACGGGCAGAGGCCGGAAAACTCCCGCCCTTTCCGGGTAAGCTTCACCTTCCGCCCGACCACCGAAGAGGTCGGAACGCGGGCACGAAGATCATCCAGAAATTGGGGCGGGAAGGCCATCGGTGCCCCTTCGGTTAAGCGGTGAGCTTAGCCTTAACCTGGGCACTCGCGGCCTGGAAATCCATAGCCCCGGCGAAACGGGTTTTAAGTTCGTTCATCACCCGGCCCATATCCTTGATCCCGCTCGCGCCCAGATCGGCGATGACGGTGGCAATCGCGGCGTCGGCTTCTTCGGCGCTCATGGCTTGCGGCAGGAACCGTTCGATAATGGCAATTTCCGCGGCTTCTTGCGCGGCCAGCTCGGGCCGACCGCCCTGCTCGTACATCGTGATCGATTCGCGGCGCTGCTTAATCATGGATTGCAGCATCGACAGAATCGCCTCGTCCGGGATGGTATCGACCCCGCTGGGACGCGAGGCAATGTCCTTATCTTTCAACGCGGCCTGGATCATGCGGATGGCCCCGACGCTGGCCTGATCGCGCTCGCGCATCGCGGTTTTATAAGCATCGGTAATAGCGGTGCGCAGGCTGCTCATTGTCTTACTCCTCAAGGCCCTGTAACGGGCCAGTCCAAAACGAAGGGAAAAGACAATAGGCGATGTCAGCCCAGGAGGCTAGGCCTTGCCCTCCGCCTCCGGCGTCCACCATTTCCCGGCGTCCGCGCCCGCGCCCTTGGTGAAAATCAGATAGACCCCCTCCCAGGCCGACGGCGTTTGCACCAACTGCAGATTGACCGCGCCGCGCTTCAGCAGCATTCCGCTCAAGCGATTGAGATCATAGATATTCATCTGCATCACGGGGTCGCTCAGCGGGGCCCCGCGCAGCAGATTGAAGAGGTAGCGCAGCGGCGTGATGTATTTCTGGGCGAGGGCGGCATAGCGCTTCATTGGCGCGCGCGCGTCGGCAATCGGCACATGCAGCGCGCCGATGCCACCCAGCTTCAGCTTATCGTAAAGCCCGAGAATGATCTGCTCGCCCACTTCCACCGGGATATGCTGGATGACGATGTAGGAGTGGACGAAATCGACACCCTGGGGCAATTCCTGCACCGAGCGGCAGAGTTTGAGCGGCGTAACGCCCGCCTCTTCGGCGTGGCGCGCGGCGCGATCCAGCATCGATTGGGCGATATCGACGCCCCAAACCTGATCGGCATAGGCGCTCAGCGGAATGGCAAGACGGCCCACCCCCACACCAAAATCAACCGCCGTGCCGAAACGCCCCGCATGGCGCGCCGCAATCGGTCCCTGCATCAAGGCGGTGATATGGGCGATGCCTTGGGCGAAGAAGCGCCGCTTCTTCTCGGCATCAAGTTCGGACCCCCGGTAGATTTCCGCAGTATTAACACCGTAGTAAGGATTATTTTTACCAAATTCTTCCCAGTTTTTTTGAGTATCTTCGGTAATCATCGAGATTTATCCAAAATTATCTAGACGGAGGCTGAGGAAGAGAGAGTGTTTTTTCTGTCCTCAGGTCTTCGAAATACCATATCACTGCTCGGGGAGCAATCTGTCCGATCCGCTATCATCGGATTTGCGCTATCGGAGGGCGGCCATGCTCCGAAGAATGGCCGCGCGGGGTTGACCCCTGGGTGCGGCTCCCGTATAGGCTCCGCAATTTGCCCGCCCGCATACTTTGAAGAGGTACAGAATGACCGACGCCGCCCCCACCCCGACCGGCGCACTCGTGCTGCAAGATGGCACTGTTCTATGGGGGCGTGGCTTTGGGGCAGCGGGACGATCGGTTGGCGAAGTCTGCTTCAATACGTCGCTGACGGGCTATCAGGAAATCATGACCGACCCGTCCTACGCGGGCCAGATCATTACCTTCACCTTCCCGCATATCGGCAATACCGGCACCAATCCCGAAGACATTGAAACCAAGACGCCCGCCGCGCGCGGTTTGATCGTCAAAACCGATGTCACCGAGCCGTCCAACTGGCGCTCGGTGCAAAATTTCGATGCTTGGTTGAAGAATTGGAACCTGATCGGCCTCGCCGGGATCGACACCCGCCGCCTAACCCGGTTGATCCGCGATACGGGCGCGCCGACGGGCGTGATCGTCCATAATCCGGCGGGCATCACCGACGCCGATATCGCCGCCGCCACCGAGGAAGCGAAAGCCTGGCCCGGTCTCGAAGGCATGGACCTCGCCAAAGACGTCACCACCCGACAGAGCTACCGCTGGACGCAATCGACCTGGACCCTCGGCGCGGGCTATGCCGAACAGGACAGCCCGGACCATCACGTCGTCGCCATCGATTACGGCGCAAAGCAGAATATTCTGCGCTGCCTTGCCGCGACCGGCGCGCGGGTAACGGTCGTTCCCGCCTCGGCCACGGCTGAGGAAATCCTCGCCCTGAACCCGGATGGCGTGTTCCTCTCCAACGGCCCCGGCGATCCGGCTGCCACGGGCGTCTATGCCGTGCCGACCATTCAAGGGCTGCTGGCCAAAGACCTGCCGATTTTCGGCATTTGCCTGGGGCATCAGTTGCTGGCGCTGGCGCTCGGCGGCAAGACCGAGAAAATGCCCCTCGGCCATCGCGGCGCGAACCATCCGGTGAAGGATCTCGAAACCGGCAAGGTGGAAATCACCAGCCAGAACCACGGGTTCATGGTGCTGCCGGAAAGCCTGCCGGAAGGCTCGGTTGTTACCCATGTGTCGCTGTTCGACGGCAGCAATGAAGGCTTCCGCCTGAAAGACCGCCCGGTCTTCTCCGTGCAATACCACCCGGAAGCCAGCCCCGGCCCCTCGGACAGCCATTATCTGTTCGAGCGTTTCGCCACCTTGATCGAGGCGAGCAAGCGCTAAGCGCGCCGCCTTCCTCCCCTGCCGCCCGCCCGCTGCTGAAAGACTGAGAATTCCCATGCCGAAACGTACCGATATTTCCTCCATCCTCATCATCGGCGCGGGGCCGATTGTGATCGGCCAAGCCTGCGAGTTCGATTACTCCGGCGCGCAGGCCGTAAAAGCCTTACGGGCGGAAGGCTATCGGGTCATTCTGGTCAATTCCAATCCGGCGACGATCATGACCGATCCGGATTTGGCCGATGCGACCTATATCGAGCCTATCACGCCGGATTTCGTCGCGCGCGTCATCGAAGCCGAACGGCCCGATGCCCTGCTGCCGACCATGGGCGGGCAAACGGCCCTGAACTGCGCCCTGGCGCTCGACGCCAATGGCACGCTGGAAAAATACGGCGTTGAGCTGATCGGCGCGAAGCGCGACGCCATCGAAAAGGCCGAAGACCGGCAGCTTTTCCGCGAGGCGATGGAAAAGATCGGCCTTGAGAGCCCGAAAAGCCATTTGGTGCAATCGCTGGATGAAGGCCGCGCTGCTGTGGCCCACGTCGGCCTGCCCGCCATTATCCGCCCGTCCTTCACCCTGGGCGGCCAGGGCGGCGGTATTGCCTATAATATGGAAGAGTTCGAGAGCATCGTCGCGGGTGGCATCAAACTGTCCCCGGTCGGCTCGGTGCTGGTCGAAGAATCGGTGCTAGGGTGGAAGGAATATGAGATGGAAGTCGTGCGCGACCGCGCCGACAATTGCATCATCATCTGCTCCATCGAAAACATTGATCCGATGGGCGTGCATACCGGCGACAGCATCACGGTCGCCCCGGCGCTGACGCTGACCGATAAAGAATATCAGATCATGCGCGACGCCTCGATTGCGGTCTTGCGCGAAATCGGCGTCGATACGGGCGGGTCGAACGTGCAGTTCGCCGTGAACCCGGCAGACGGGCGCATGGTCGTCATTGAAATGAACCCGCGCGTCAGCCGCTCCTCGGCGCTGGCCTCCAAAGCGACCGGCTTCCCGATTGCCAAGATCGCCGCCAAGCTCGCCGTGGGCTATACGCTGGACGAGCTTAAGAACGACATCACCAAAGTCACCCCGGCCAGCTTCGAGCCGACGATTGACTATGTCGTCACCAAAATTCCGCGCTTCACGTTTGAAAAATTCCCCGGTGCGAGCACCACCCTGACGACCTCGATGAAGTCGGTCGGGGAAGTCATGGCGATTGGCCGCACCTTCGCCGAAAGCTTCCAAAAAGCCCTGCGCGGTCTCGAAACCGGCCTGTCGGGTCTCGATGAAATCGCCGTGGAAGGCTCGATGCGCGCCGCCCTGTCGACGCCGACGCCGGACCGCCTGCGCATCATCGGCCAAGCCTTGCGCTCCGGTATGAGCGTTGAGGAAGTCCATACCGCAACCAAGGTGGACCCCTGGTTCCTGCGCCAAATCGCCGATATCCTCGCCGAAGAAGCCGCAATTAAGGCCAACGGCCTGCCGCGCGACCGCCGGGGCCTGCATCGCCTGAAAGCCCTCGGCTTCTCCGATGCGCGCCTTGCCAAGCTAACGGGCCAAAATGAAGCTGACGTGTCGGCCCACCGCGCCGCCGTGGGCGTGCAGCCCGTGTTCAAGCGCATCGATACCTGCGCGGGCGAGTTTGCTTCGGACACGCCCTATATGTATTCGACCTACGAGGGCAATGGGGTGGAACCCGCCGAGTGCGAATCGGACCCCACCGAGCGGAAAAAGGTGATGATCCTCGGCGGCGGCCCCAACCGTATCGGCCAGGGCATCGAGTTTGACTACTGCTGCGTCCACGCGGCCTACGCGCTGAAGGATGCCGGGTTCGAGACCATCATGGTCAACTGCAACCCGGAAACGGTTTCGACCGATTATGACACCTCGGACCGGCTCTATTTCGAACCCTTGACCGGCGAAGACGTGATTGCGATTGCCCGGCGCGAGCAGAGCAAGGGCACACTGCTGGGGGCTATCGTGCAGTTCGGCGGGCAAACCCCGCTGAAGCTCGCCGCAGCCCTGGAAGCCGCGGGTATCCCCATTCTCGGCACCTCGCCCGACGCCATTGATCTCGCCGAAGACCGCGAGCGCTTCCAGGTGCTGCTGCAAAAGCTCGGCCTGCGCCAGCCGAAGAACGGCACCGCCCGGTCGGCAGAGGAAGCGGAAAAAGTGGCGGAACAGGTCGGCTATCCGGTCGTCCTCCGCCCCTCCTACGTGCTCGGCGGGCGGGCGATGGAAATCGTTCACGATGTCGAAGGGTTGCGCCGTTACGTCACCACTGCCGTGCAGGTGTCGGGCACGACGCCGGTGCTGATCGACAGCTACCTGCGCGACGCTATTGAAGTCGACGTCGATGCGGTCTCGGACGGCAAGGATGTGCTGGTTGCGGGCATTATGGAGCATATCGAAGAGGCGGGTATTCACTCGGGCGATAGCGCCTGTGCCCTGCCGCCCTATTCGCTAACCCCGGCGATTATCGACGAAATCCATGCCCAAACCGTGCAACTCGCCCGCGCCCTGAACGTTATCGGCCTGATGAACGTGCAGTTCGCGGTGAAGGAAAACACGGTCTACATCCTCGAAGTGAACCCGCGCGCCAGCCGCACGGTGCCCTTCGTCGCCAAAGCCACGGGCCGCCCAATTGCGAAAATGGCCGCCCGGATCATGGCAGGCGAGGCGCTGTCCAGCTTCCCGCCGCCGCCCGCCCACGGGCAGCATGTGGCGGTGAAGGAAGCCGTGTTCCCCTTCAACCGCTTCCCCGGCGTCGATACGATCCTGGGGCCGGAAATGAAATCGACCGGCGAAGTGATGGGTCTCGATATGGACTTTGGCCGCGCCTTCGCCAAAGCCCAAGCCGCCGCTGGCGTGCATCTGCCGATTGCCGGGGCCTGCTTCATTTCGGTGAAGGAAAGCGATAAGGGGGCGATGGTGCCGCTCGCCCGCTCCCTCACCGGCCTCGGCTTCCGCATCGTCGCCACGCGGGGCACGGGGGCCTACCTGAAGGACAATGGGCTTGAGGTGCAGATCGTCAATAAGGTGACGGAAGGCCGCCCGGATATTACCGACCTGATGCGCTCGGGCGAGATCCAACTGGTCATCAATACCGCCGAAGGCAAGGTTGCGATTGCCGACAGCTTCTCCCTACGCCGCACCGCGCTGACCGCCGGGATCGCCTATATGACGACGGTCGCCGGTGCCCGCGCCGCCGTGAGAGCGATTGAGGCTTTACGCGGCGAAACCTTGGGCGTGCGGCCCTTGCAGGCTTATTTCACGAAATGAGTTTGGCGGGCGCCATCCTTCGGGTTGCGCGCCCGACCGACCAGTTAGAGGCCGTCGCCGCCTTTTACCGCGACGGTCTCGGCTTTACCGAACTTACCCGCTTTACCGCCCATAATGGCTTCGATGGGGTGATGCTCGGCCACCCCCACGCGCCCTGGCATTTGGAATTCACCCAGCAGGCGGGCCATCCCGCCGGGCGCGCGCCGACCCAGGATAATCTGCTGGTCTTCTATCTGCCGGATGCCGCCGCGTGGCAGGCCGCGCGTGACCGGCTGATCGCCTTCGGGGTAGCGCCGGTACCGTCCTGGAATCCCTTCTGGGACGAGGTTGGCGTGACCTTTGAAGACCCGGACGGCTACCGAATCGTCCTGCAAAACGCAACCTGGACCCGCTAAAGCGGACCTTGTTTGCCGCCAAGCGTTACACTATAACATCCTCATGTCCCATTCCGCCCCACCGCTCAGCCCCTTTGCCTGGGGACTCCTCCCCCGCCTCGCCTGCGTGGCCGGGGTGCTGTTGCTGATGTGGGGTACGGTTGCTTGGGCCTTGGTCGAGGTGGCGGAATGATCCGGCTCGATAATCTCACCCTGACCTACGACCGGCACCCGGCGGTGCATCACCTGTCGGGCGAATTTTGCGCGGGCAGCCTGACCGCGATTGTCGGGCCGAATGGCGCGGGGAAATCGACGCTGTTGAAGGCGATTGCCGGGCTGCTGCCCCCCTCCTCCGGCAAGGTGGAGCGCAGCAGCCTGAAGAAGGGCGATATCGCCTATCTGCCGCAGCAGGCCGAGATTGATCGCAGTTTTCCGCTCTCGGTTTTCGATATGGTCTTGATGGGCCGGTGGAAGCATATCGGCAGTTTCGGCGGCGCGGGCAAAGCCGATCTCTATGCCGCCAGTCATGCTTTGGAGGCCGTGGGCCTTGCCGGGTTCGAACGCAGGATGCTGCACCAGCTTTCCGCCGGGCAAATGCAGCGGGTGCTCTTCGCCCGGTTGATGGTGCAGGAGTCTGCGGTTATTCTGCTTGATGAGCCGTTCAACGCGATTGATGCGCGCACCACGGCGGATCTGCTGGCCCTGGTTACGCGCTGGCACGCGGAGAAGCGCACCGTGATTGCCGTGCTGCATGATTACGAGCAGGTGCGCGCGCGCTTCCCGGAAACCTTGCTGATGGCGCGGGAATGCCTGGGCTGGGGCGCGACGGAAACCGTACTCACCCCCCATAATTTGCTCAAAGCCCGCGCCCGCTCTGAAGCCTGGGACGAAGACGCGCCCCATTGCCATCAGGCCGTCGCCTGACCCAAACCGGGGCGATTCTCAATGCTGGATAGTCTTTGGGCAATTTTCATTGCCCCTTTTGCCGAATTTTCCTTTATGCGCCGCGCGCTGGTGGCCTGTATCGCCCTCAGCCTTGGGTGCGGGCCGATGGGCACCCTGCTGATTCTGCGCCGGATGGCCCTGGTCGGCGACGCCATGAGCCACGCCGTGCTACCGGGGGCCGCCATCGGCTTTCTGATTTCGGGCCTCTCGCTGTGGGCGATGGGGCTCGGTGGGTTTATCGCTGGGCTCGCGGTGGCGCTGCTGGCGGGGCTGGTGGCGCGCGTCACCTCCTTGCGGGAGGATGCGAGCTTCGCCGCCTTCTACCTGATTTCGCTTGCCGCAGGCGTGATGATCGTCTCGACGAGGGGCAGCAATGTCGATCTCATCCATGTGCTGTTCGGCACGATTTTGGCCGTCGATAGCCCGTCGCTGCTGCTTGTCGCCGGGATCACCAGCGTTACCCTGGTCACGTTGGCGGTGATTTACCGACCCCTGGTGATCGAATGCCTCGACCCCGGCTTTTTCCGGGCCTTGGGCGCGCCGGGGGCCTTCTATCACCTCAGCTTCCTCGTGCTGGTGGTTCTGAACCTCGTCGCGGGTTTCCAGGCGCTCGGCACGCTGATGGCGGTGGGGATGATGATGCTGCCCGCCGCAACGGCGCGCTTTTGGGCGGAACAACTCTGGAGCCTCTCAGCCATCGCTGCGGGGATCGGCATGCTCGCAGGCTTCGGCGGCTTGATCCTGTCCTATCACCTCGATCTGCCCTCCGGCCCGGCGATTATTCTTTCGGCGGGGGGGCTGTATCTGCTCTCGCTCATTCTCGGCACGCGGCAGGGCTTGCTGCGCCGCTGGCTGCCGGAGCGGCATTTAGCGGGCTAAACTCCCCTTTTTTCGATACCCCCCTCTCGACACGCGCGGCACGGCACCCCAGGTCATAATCACCCAAGAGGGTTTATGACCTGACGCATTAATCATGATGCGCTGCGATAGAAAGGTCATAAGGACTGGCTTATTAATTCTGACAGAATACCGATTTCAGACCGTTAGCTGAATTACAGCAAACACCCCAAAGATGGGTTTATTAACCCGCTCCATTCTATAATTATTGTTATTTTTCAATGCATTATGAGCCCACAATCCGCTTCCCCACCCCCCACAAACGAACCCCACCCGCTTTCGCATGGGTCCTATGCCCGAAGTTCGCAGCATTTGCACTTGCCGGGTACGGGAAGTTTGGCTATGTTGCATTGCATCATCGTTATCGATGATTTGTCCGCTCTGCGGACGTTTCCTCCCTAAACTCGGGCTGCGCTTGTCGCAGCCCCTTTTTTTTGCCTTCTAAAATAAGGGCTTATGGCTCGTCACGCTTGGCGGGAACCCGGTCCGGCAGGGGCGAATCATCGTCAAACAGAATGCGGTTAGCCGCCCCGTCCATATCCTCATATTGCCCCGAGCGTAAGGACCAGAGAAAGGCCGCGAGCGCGCCGCCGCCGAGCAGCAGGCTGACGGGGATCAGATAGACTAGAACATCCATGGCAGTCTCCGCCGGGCGAGCCGGAAGCTATTGGCAATGACCAACAGCGAGGACGAGGACATGGCCGCCGCTGCAATCAACGGCGTCACCAGCCCGGCAATCGCCAAAGGCACCGCCAAGAGATTATAGATGAGCGCGATAATGAGGTTTTCTTTCGCGAGCCGCTGGGCTGCGCGCCCGGTATCGAGCGCCAGCAGCACGGGGCCGAGCTTTTCACCCTGAAACACGAGATCCGCCGCCGTTTGCGCGATATCCGCCGCGCTGGTTGGGGAGATTGAGACATGGGCGGCCGCAAGCGCGGGGGCATCGTTCAGCCCATCGCCCACCATCAGCACCCGGCGGCCTTCGGCGCGCAACGCTTCCAGATGCGCGGCTTTCTCGGCAGGCGTCGCCCCGCCGCGCCAGCCGTTAAGGCCCAAGGCCGTTGCGACCGGAGCGACCGCAACCGAACGATCCCCGGAGAGCAGTGTTAGCCGATACCCCTGTGCCCGCAGGCCCGCGACCACGGCAGCGGCATCGCTGCGGATCGGATCGTTGAAGACAAAGCGCTGCGCGGTGGCGTTCGGCGCGCAAAACCAAAGTTCCGGCGCGCTATCTCCCACGTCTGTAAGCGCATCAATCCCACAGAAAGCCCGGCTGCCCAGGCGATAGTCGCCCTCGGGTGAACCCCAGCGCAGCCCCGCCCCCGCCACTTCCTCAACCCCGCTCTGAGCTTGGCCCGGCCCGGCAGCCTCGACCAAGGCGCGGGAAAGCGGATGACGGCTCACACGCGCCAGGGCCGCCGCGTGCTGCAAAACTTCGGGCGCATAGGCTTCGGGTGTCAACAGAACCGGGCGACCGAGGGTCAGCGTGCCGGTTTTATCGAAAACGATATCGGTCACGCTGGCGAGCCGCTCCAGCGCCGTGGCCGATTTCAGCAAAACGCCGCGCTTCATCAAGCGGGACGAAGCAAGCACCTGCACCACGGGCACCGCCAGCGCCAGCGCGCAGGGGCAGGTGATAATCAGCACGGCGACTGCCGCCGACAGCGCGTCTTGCCACGGCGCCCCCATACCCCACAACCAGCCGAGAAAGGTGGTCAGCGCCGTCAAATGTACGACCGGCGCATAGCGTTTCGCCACCCGGTCCGCCAGAGCGACAAAGCGCGAGCGCCGCGATTCCGCCGCTTCCATCAACCGCACGATTTCGGCGAGCAAGGTGCCATCGCCCGTGGCGGTGGCTTCGCAGGTGAGCGGTGCCCCGAGATTCAGCATGCCCGCATGAACTGTTTCGCCGGGATGCACTGTGCGCGGTAGGCTTTCGCCGGTGACGAGGCTGGTATCCAGCGCCGACGTTCCCTCGATAATGCGGCCATCGACGCCGATGCGCTCGCCCGCCGCGACCAGAATCCGGTCGCCGACCGCCACCCGATCCGCCGGGAGCGTCGTGACCGTCCCGCCAACGCCGAGCACGCGCACCGCTACCGTGCGCAAACTGAGCAATTGTTCAGCCACCGCCCGGGCCGCACCGCGCGCGTGATGATCAAACGCCCGCCCGATCAGCAGGAAGAACAGCAGCATGGTTGCGCCGTCGAAAAACGCATGCTCCCAGCCGTTCGCGGTCTGATACAGGCTCATGCCCGTCGCCAAGGTAACTCCGATGGAAATCGGCACGTCCATATTGGTGTGACCGTTGCGCAAGGCCGCCCAAGCCGACTGGAAAAACGGCTGCCCCGCGTAAGCGACGGCGGGCAGCGCAATGAGCGCCGAAACCCAATGCAGCAAATCGCGCGTCGCATGCCCCATACCCTGGGTTTCCCCGGCCCAAATGCCGATGGAGAGCAGCATAATATTCCCCGCCGCAAACCCGGCCACGGCCAGCGCCCGCAGCAGGGCTTTGCCCGTACGGTCGCGCGCATTCTTCAAGCTCTGCGGATCGAAGGGAATCAGCCGATAACCCAGGCGCTCAATCGCTTCGACCGGGCGGCGCCAATCGTCGGCGCTGCCGTCCCAGGTGAGGCGCAGGCGGCGCGTCGTCATATTCACGCGGCCCTCGCGCATGCCCGGCAGCTTCGCCAAAACCGATTCGATTAGCCAAACACAGGCGGCGCACTGCAGCCCGTCGACCATCACCGTCAGGCTGGCGGTCCCCTTATCGCCCGCGCGAACGAAAGCGGCCATATCCGCGCCTTCCTCCTCTGGGCGCGGCGCGCGCGCGTCGGGGTCCAAGCAGCGGCGGGCGTAATATTGATCGAGCCCAAGATCGTGAATCAGCCCGTAAGCCCCGGCGCAGCCGTGGCAGCAAAAGCGCTCGCCCGGCGCGGTTGCGGCTTGCAGCGCCGCGCCGCAATGGGCGCAGGTCGACTCGGAGGTATCAAACGCCGCCACTGCCCGCAGCGCGGTCATTTCAGAATCATCCGCTGTTCAATCACGGCTTGCGCCTCGCCCTGACGAATGACCATGCGCGCGGCCCATTGCCCTGGCCGCAGGCCGTTCAGCGTTACCTGAGCCCGCCCCGCCTCGACCGGCAGGCTCACCGTCGGCAGAGAATTGCCTTCTAACGGGCGGGTGAGCGTCAGTTGCACCACGACCGCATCAAGCGGCCCGTTGGCGTCGGTTACAAGAAGCTGAAACCGCGCGCGCCCTTCGACCGCGTTAAAATCCGATGCCAGAATCTGCGCGCCCCAGCCAAGCTTGGCCTGCACGCGCCCCGCCGCGAGGATCTTATTATAGGCGATGCCATTTTCGTAAGGCTTCTCGATCACCAAACCAACCGGCTGGCGCGTCGCGAAGTACAGCAAAGTGCCATTGGCAATCAACACCACCCCAAAGCCCGCAAGGAAACACCAGGGAATCCAGCGGTAGCGATGGGAAGCCTCAGTTTGCGTCATCATCCGAAGACTCGTCATGATGCTGTCCTTTGATATCATGGGGGCCGATAAAGAGACTGTCGATATGGACGTGCTCGTCGGTCGCCCGGTTGTGGACTGTCAGGGTGATCGGGGTTCGCTCGTCTTTGAGCCGCGCCTTGGGGACTTTCACGAAAAGACGGATCGTGCTGACGCTATCGGGCGGCAAGGCGAGGTTTTCGACCGAAAGCGCGCTATCATCCTGCCCGCGCGCCGAAAGCTCCGCCCGTTTCAGCCCGCTGAGCGTAACCTGAACGTTCTGGGACGCGCGCTGCTTATTGATGATCTTCAGCGTATAGGCATTGCGGATGGAGCCATCCGACAGGCCGACATAAAGCGGCGCACGGTCGCGCAAGACGGTCAACTCGGTGGTTGCGCGCGAGAATAACCCGACGACCATCACGGCGGATAAAAGTAAAAACGCGGCGATGTAGATAAAGGTGCGCGCCCGGAACAGCTTATAATGCCCCGCTCCACCCTTGGCTTTCGCCTCTTGATTAGCCAGCGTATCCCAGGTGATCAGATGGCGCGGGCGACCAACCTTATCCATTATCTCATTGCAGGCGTCGACACAGAGGCCGCAGTTGATGCACTCAAGCTGTATCCCGTCGCGAATATCAATCCCGGTCGGGCAGACCGCAACGCATTGCTTGCAGTCGATGCAATCGCCGCGCCCGTCCCACGAATCGCCCGCCTTATGCTTGCCGCGCGTCTCGCCGCGCCATTTTTGATAGGTGACGGTCAAGGTTTGCTCGTCGAGCATCGCCGCCTGAAAGCGCGGCCACGGGCACATGTAGGTGCAAACCTGCTCCCGCGCCCAACCCGCCAACAGATACGTTGTCGCAGTGAAAAGGCCGAAAAAGAAATAGGTGCCCGACCCAGCTTGTCCGGTGAAAATCTCCCGCGTTACCGTCGGCGCGTCCTGGTAATACATGATCCAAGCGCCGCCCGTGGCCATGGAGATCCCCAGCCAAACCGCATGCTTGAGGAGCTTTTTACCAATCTTCGCCCCGCTCATCGGCGCTTGATCGAGGCGCATCCGCGCGTTGCGGTCGCCTTCAATCGCCCGTTCAATGGCCATGAAAAGATCGGTCCAAACCGTTTGCGGGCAGGTATAGCCGCACCACAGCCGACCAAACAGGCTCGTGACCAGAAACAAGGCCACCGCCGCGAGGATCAAGACCCCGGTGAGGTAGTAGATTTCCTGCGGCCAGATTTCGATACCGAAGATGTACCCGCGCTGCCCATCGAGATCGAGCAAGATGGCCTGATCGGGCTGGCCCGGCCCCCGGTCCCAGCGTATCCAGGGAACCGTGTAATAGACGAACAAGCAGAAGGCCAAAATCGCCCATTTCACCTGCCGCGCCCGCCCCTTTACCGCCTTTGGGTAAACTTTCACCCGATTGGCGTAGAGCGAATCCCCTGCCGACTTCAGGCTTTCGCGCTGCTGCTTGGCGGAGAGAAGTGGATCGGGAAGTGGGGTTTGTCCTGCCGGTAGATCGGCCATTTTTCAAAACTCCACCCCCACCGCGCCTAATGGGCAGGCGAGACGGTGGGGGCTGTCGGTGAGCTTAACCTATCCTGAACAATCAGAAGGGCTTATTGACCGCCGCCGAGCGCGTGCACATACAGGGTCAGCATTTTGATCTGGGCTTCGCTAAGGCGGGTCGACCAAGCCGGCATGACGCCCTGACGCGGGGCGGAGATCTGTTGGATCAACGCCGCGCGATCCCCACCATACAGCCAAATGGCGTCGCTCAGACGCGGAGACCCAAATTCTTTCAGCCCCTCGGCTTTCGCGCCATGGCAGGCCACGCATTGTTCGCCGAAAATTTCCGCCCCGCGTTTTGCCGCAGGCGACAGGGCCGTTCCCGCTGGCGTGCCGAGCGCGATCACATAATCGGCCACATCGCCGATTTGTGCCGGGGTCAGCAGCCCGTCGGCCCCATAGCGCGGCATTGCCGAATCACGCGCTTCAGCCCCACCGTTCCGAATACCGTGCTGAATGGTAAGCTGAATGGCCTCCCGCGTGCCGCCCCATAGCCAATCATCGTCGGCAAGAACGGGGAAGCCACCGGGACGACCGGAACCGCCCGCGCCGTGGCAGGGGGCACAGTTATCGGCAAACACCGCGCGCCCGCCGGTGAGGGCGAAGGTGGCAAGATCGGGGTTCTTTTGAACCTCCTCAATCGGCGTTTCCGCGAGTTTTGCTAACATCGGCGCGCGCGCGTCAGCGACTGACTTTAGCTTCGTCTCGATTTCCTGACGCTCGGAATACCCAAGGAAGCCCTTGAAATAGGTCGTTCCCAGCGGCACCGAGGGGTAAAGCGCCATCCAAATGATGCCCCAAACGATGGTTGCATACATCGTATAGAGCCACCATTTGGGCAGCGGTGTATTGAGTTCCTTAATCCCGTCCCACTCGTGGCCGGTCGTATTGGTGCCGGTAACGGCATCCTTTTCGATTTTCGTCGGCATGACCGTAATCCTTAAGCATCATCGTCGAGGGGAATGCGCGCATGCGCGTCCATGGCGGCGCGGCGTTTCGGCCAATACACCCAGACAATCATCCCGACGAACAAGAGCATCACCCAGACGATCCAATAGGAGCGGACCGTCATGTACAGCGTGACCAAATCCATGACGCCCTCCTATTGTTGGAGATCCTTGAGCGTGAGCCCGTTGAAATCGACCAAAGTGCCGAGCATCTGGAGATAGGCGACCAGCGCATCCATCTCGGTCAGCTTCGCCGGATTGCCGTCAAAATCGCCCACGACGGCTTTCGGATACCGCTTCAGCAGCGCCACCGTATCGGCGTCGGGATTGGCTTGATCGACCAAATCCTTGGCCGCTTGGGCGATTTGATCGTCGCTATACGGCACGCCCACCCGCCGATTGGCGACAAGATGCCCTGCCGGATCGGCCATATTGACCTTGTTTTCCGCTAGGAAGGCATAGGTTGGCATGACCGAGCCCGGCACAATCGCTTGCGGGTTCACCAAATGGGCGACGTGCCAATCGTTCGAGTATTTCCCGCCGACGCGCGCTAGATCCGGCCCGGTGCGCTTGGAGCCCCATTGGAACGGATGATCGTATTTGCTTTCGGCGGCGATCGAATAATGCCCGTAGCGCTCAGCTTCATCCCGGAACGGGCGGATCTGCTGGCTGTGGCACAGGTAGCAGCCTTCCCGGACGTAGATATTCCGGCCCGCAAGCTCCAGCGGCGTATAGGGACGCACGCCTTCGACCTTTTCAATCGTCGTTTCGATGGTGAAGAGCGGGACGATTTCGACCAGCCCCCCCACCGCAATCGTTGGCAGAATCAGCACCAGCATCAGCAGGGCGTTCTTTTCGATATATTCGTGTTTGAAGCCCATGATTATGCCTCCGCCTTAACGGTGGCCGTCTTGCCAGCCGGCTGAACCGCTTCGCCGTGATAGATGGTCATCCACAAGTTGTAGACCATAATCAAGGCCCCCACGAGGAACAGAACCCCACCCAACGCGCGGATCACGTAGAACGGATGCATCGCCTGGACGGATTCGATGAAGGAATATTGCAAGAAGCCAAGCTGGTCGTAAGCGCGCCACATCAGGCCCTGCATGATCCCCGACACCCACATGGAGGTGATGTAGAGCACGATCCCCAGGGTCGCGGTCCAGAAGTGCCACGAAGCAAGGCGTTTGGAGTAAATATCGACCTTATTCCAAAGGTTCGGCACCATGTAATAGAGCGTGCCGAAGCAGATGAAGGCGACCCAACCCAAAGCCCCGGAGTGGACGTGACCGATGGTCCAGTCGGTATAATGGCTGAGCGCATTGACCTGCCGGATCGACATCAGCGGACCTTCAAAGGTGCTCATGCCGTAGAAGCCAACCGCCGTAACCGAGAAGCGCAGGCCCGGATCGGTCCGCAGCTTGTCCCACGCCCCCGACAGCGTCATAAGCCCGTTAATCATCCCGCCCCACGAGGGCATCCACAGCATGATCGAAAACGCCATGCCCAGCGTCTGCGCCCAATCCGGCAGGGCCGTATAGTGCAGATGGTGAGGACCTGCCCAAATATAGAGGAAGATCAGCGCCCAGAAATGGATGATCGACAGGCGATAGGAGTAAACCGGCCGTTCCGCCCGCTTGGGGATGTAGTAGTACATCATGGCGAGGAAGCCTGCGGTCAGGAAGAAGCCCACCGCATTATGGCCGTACCACCATTGCACCAGCGCATCTTGCACCCCGGCAAAAAGCGAATAGCTTTTCGCGCCGAAGAAGCTGACCGGCATCGACAGGTTATTGCCGATGTGGAGCATCGCAATCGTCACGATGAAGGCCAGGTAGAACCAGTTCGCCACATAGATATGCGGCTCTTTGCGCTTCATCAGCGTGCCGAGGAAGATCACCAGATAGACGACCCACACGAGGGTCAGCCACAGGTCGATAAACCATTCCGGCTCGGCATATTCTTTGCCCTGGGAATAGCCCAGCACATAGCTGAGCGCCGCCATGACGATGAAGAATTGATAGCCCCAGAAGACGAATTCGGCCAGCGCCCGCCCACCGAACAGCGTGGTTCGGCAGGTTCGCTGCACCACCTGAAACGAGGTGCCGATCAGCATCGAGCCGCCAAAAGCGAAAATCGCCGCCGAGGTATGGACCGGGCGCAACCGCCCGAAAGTAGTATATTCCAGCCCTAAATTCAGCGCCGGAAACGCCAGTTGAAAGGCGATATAAGTGCCTGCCGCAAACGCCACCACGGACCAAAAAATGGCCATGACGACAAATTTGCGAACGACATCTTCGTTATAGGCCTCGACAGCGCGCGCGGGCGCGGCCGTCGATCCCAGGCTCATGGTTGCGTCCATGGTGTTTCCCATTTACGTCAGAGGCCCTGTCTGATTTCCGCGTGCCCGGCACGCTTCAGACGGGTGATATCCTGGGGACTATGGCGCTAGCGCCGATCCCCGGCATTGATCCAGGTCAAGGTCTGCCCCCTATCAGGCATGACGGAAGGCATCCACCCGGTCGAAATGCCCCTTGATCAGGAAGAAATTGAACAGAATGGACATAACGAACAGGCTAAGGCCGAACAGATGCGCCTGAAAATCGACCGCACCCGCCGCCAGAAACAGCCCGACGAGGCCGAGAATGCCGACGAAAAAACCAACGAGGGTATCAACTAAGCTGGACTTCATGATGGGTCTCCGTGAGCAAGAGGCAAAACAAGCCGCCATTACGGTAAGGGGCGCACGAGGTCACGGTAGGCGTGCCAGGTTGCGTGCCCGACCAGCGGCATCAGAAGAATAAAACCGAGGTAAAAGGTTGCGATGCTTACCGCTGTCGCGAAGGCGATCAGCCCGGCCCACAGCGCCATTGCGGGCCAATTCAGGCGCACGGCCAAAACGCTCGTGGAGACCGCCTTAACCACATCGACATCGCGATCCATCAGCATGGGAATGGCGATGCACGAAACCGCAAAGGAAATTGCCGCGAGGGTTGCCCCCAAGAGCGTACCGACGACGAGAAAGGTGAGGCTGTGCGAGGGCGTTAACAGAAAATCGAGCAAGCTCGTGATCGAAACCTCGCGAATGCCGTAAAAGAGCGCAAACAGCAGCGTGGCTAAGCGAATCCAAGCGAGGTGGATCACCAAAAGCAGCAGGCCCATCAATCCGAACTGCGACGGGTTGCGCGCGATGCCTTGAAAGCCAACGGAAAGCCCAATGGGCAGGCCGTTTTCTAACCGGCGGCTGATCTCATAAAGCCCGGCCGCCATCAGCGGGGCAACCAGCGCGAACCCGGCCAGCATCGGCAGCAGCAGAAACGGCAGATCGATTTCGAACAACACCAGGGTCAGCAGTACGCTGAGCGCAAAAATCGCCCCACCATAGGCGAGGCTCATCGCCCCCGCCCGGCGCATATCCTGCCACCCGGCGGCCAGCCATACCCACGGCTGATCGATGGGAACTGCCTTGATTTGCCGGGCAATCGGGAAAAAATCGGGTACTCTGTCGGTCATCTGCACTCGCCCCCCAAGGCTATTTTTGGATAGCCCGTGCTTTCACATACGCCGGGCCTTGTGTTTGGGCTTTGATTCAGATCAAGGCCGCGTGATTTTGAACACCCTATCCTCAAAGTAGAGTAAGATGTAGGATTCCTTAAAAATGTCGTTCGTCCATACCGACCTGATAACGTTAGCCAGCCTCTGCACACCGGAATGGACGAGCGGTCTTGGGGCGACGGGGCTCTACACCGGGCTCCTGCTCGCGGGTGCAACCGGAAGTTTATTGCACTGTGGGCCGATGTGCGGCGGCTTTGTGATGGCCCAGGTCGGGCGGCGGATGGCGCTCGCGCCCCCCGGCCCTCTCTGCGAGCGCGCCCGCCTCGCCCAATCCGCCCTGCCGCTTTATCACTTGGGCCGCATCACCACCTATGCGCTGCTCGGGCTTATTGCGGGGGGGATCGGAGCCGCCTTTGCTGAAACGCCGCTGTTCCGCTGGGCGGTGGCGGCGCTTCTGCTGGCCGCCGCAATGATGCTCGGGATGCTTGCTTTACGGACCGTTGGGGGGCCGTTGTTTGCGAGCAACGGTCGAGCAGCCTCGGGTGCCGTCCCGTTCACCCAACGTTTGATCGGCCCGCTCCGCCGTTTCTTTGATCGCCCCTTAGGTTGGCGCGGGTATGGGCTGGGCATGATCCTCGGGTTCTTACCCTGCGGGCTGGTCTATGCCGCCCTTACGGTCGCCGCCGCGACGGGAAAACCGCTGGCCGGAGCCCTTGCCCTCGCCTGCTTCGGCCTCGGGACCGTGCCGACACTGGTCGCCCTCGGCCTGCTCGGTCATCTCGCCGGGCGGCGCTGGCAAGCGTTTGGACAGAAAGCCGCGCCGGTGCTGTTGGGCCTCAACGCGGTTCTGTTATCGGCGCTGGCCTGGAAGGCCGTGCTTTAAACCGCCTGCGAATATCGCCCCGCGCCTTCGGACAGATAGGTATCGAACACTGCCGCGACAGAGCGCACCAAAGGCCGCGCCGCCTCGCGCACCGTGACGACCGACCCGTTCACCGCGACAAGCCCATCGTGCGTGAGATCGGCCAGCGCGAGCCGTTCCGTGAAAAAAGTCTCGTCGGAACCAAACTCGGAGGCGACCGCCGCCAAATCGACCGTTAAATCGCACATTAAGCGCTCGATGACGGCCCGGCGCAGCTTATCGTCGGCGGTCAGCGCGATCCCCCGGGCGACCGGCAGGCGATTTTCCATCACGGCGGCGCGATAGTCCGGCACGGACAAAACATTCTGAAGATAGCCCTGCGGCAGCGCGCTGATCGACGAGGTGCCCAAGCCAATCAGGGTTTCGGCCCCATCGGTCGTATAGCCTTGAAAATTCCGCCGCAAGGTTCCCTGGCGCAGCATCCGGGCCATCCCGTCCGAGGGGCGCGCGAAATGATCAAGCCCAATGCGCTCGTACCCCGCTGCGGCAATTTGATCGGAGGCATTCTGATAGAGGGCGTAGCGTTCATCGGGCGGCGGCAATGTTGCGGTAGGAATGATCGCTTGATGGCGCTTCATCCACGGCACATGGGCGTAGCCGAACAGAGCGATTCGATCGGGCACCAGCGACAGGCTGAGATCGACGGTTTGCCGGATTGTCGCTTGGGTTTGCGCAGGTAGGCCGTAGATGAGATCCAGATTGATCGAGGCGATCCCCGCCGCCCGCAACCCATCGACCACATCCGCCGTTTCGGTAAAGCTCTGACGGCGATTGATGAGGGTTTGCACCTCGGCATCGAAATCCTGCACGCCGATACTGGCGCGCGTAAGGCCCAGCCCGGCATAGCCTTTAATTTGCTCCTGCCGCACGCCACGCGGATCAATCTCCATCGCGATTTCGCTAACACTGGTTAGAGTGAAGCGGGCATGCAACCGCGCCATCACCGTTTCCAGAAGGTCTATCGGCAGCATTGAGGGAGAGCCGCCGCCGAAATGGATTTCGTGGACCGGCACCAATCGCCCTAGGCGCTCCGCCACCAAATCGATCTCGCGCAGCAGCAGGTCCACATAGGCGCGGATCGGCGCATCGTGGCTCACGATTTGCGTATGACAGCCACAGTACCAGCAGAGCTGCTGACAAAACGGAATATGCAAATAGAGCGACACCGGCTGCCCCTCCGGCAACGCCTCCAACCACCCGCCGTAGGTGGTAGCCGTCACATTTGGCGTGAAATGCGGCGCAGTTGGGTAGCTGGTGTAGCGCGGCACCCGGCCTTCGAACCGGGCGATTTGATCGGGGGTGAGCGGCACGGTAGGCGTCAGCACGCGGGCAGGGTTTTGCATAGAAGAACTCCTTCCAAGGCATGGCCTGCCGAGCGGAACTGATCGATCAGCCGCGTATCTTGGCGGGCCAGCGCAATTTCGATGGCGGTACAGTCGAGAACCGCCGCCGTTTCTTCCAAATGGCGCAGCAGATGATCGGCCGCGCCTTGCGTATGCAGAAAGTCGAGCGCAACGAAGCAATCTACCGTCAGCGCCGTGCCATGCCGAAACGAGCGCGTGCGGCGATAGGCGCAGAGGCCCGCCACATAGCCGCGCGTATCTTTCACCGCGACGAGGCCCGCCCCGGCAGGTTTGGTTGACTGGGTTTTGCGGGGCTCCGCCGCCCGCGCGAACTGCCGCCACGCCGCAAGCGATAGCTCCGGCGCTTCAAGCTGGATCAGCGCGAAGGCTTGATCGACCTCTCTCGGGGTCAAGCGCGATATGATGTGGAAGCGCATCCGTCATTCCGCAATTGGGCAGGCTTTCGTCCTACCCCCGCGCGCCACGAGGCGTCATTGATCTGAATCAATCGAAGAAGATGACATTGCCCGCGACGAAGCGCATAATTCAGCCATAGTTCGACAGCGGCCAATCGGGACAGTTTTTTTGACGACATCCTTTTCGCCTTCTCAGGGAGCATCCGTTCCGGTGGCCCAAAATTGCCCGGAGGATGAAAGCCGTCTGTGTTCTGAGTGTAGCGCACGCCCGCTCAGCATGTGCGCGGGCGTACCCGATGCTGATTTGATGGTTTTAGAGCGCTCGATCACCGATCTACACGTTGAGCCGCACGGTGCGATTGTCGATGAGGGCGAGCCTGCGCTGCATATGTTCAATGTCACCGCCGGTACGGTGAAAATCTATAAGCTGCTGCCCGATGGGCGGCGGCAGATTATTGGGTTTCTGATGGCGGGTGATTTTCTTGGCCTTGCCGTGCGCCAATCCTACGCCTATAGCGCCGAAGCCGTAACCCCGGTGCGCCTGTGCCGTTTCCCGCGCAAAAAGCTCGAAGAACTGTTCGAGCGCTACCCGATGATGGAAAAGCGCTTGCTTGGGCTTGCGGCCACCGAACTTGCGGTAGCGCAAGACCTGATGCTGCTGCTCGGGCGCAAAACGGCGAAGGAACGGTTGGCCTCGTTTCTCCTGATGCTGTCGGACCGGGCAAAGCGGCTCGGGCACACCAGCAATCCGGTGGCCCTACCGATGAGCCGGACGGATATAGCCGATTACCTTGGGCTGACAACCGAAACCGTCAGCCGCGCCTTCACGCAACTGCGCAATTTGAAAATGATCCGGCTGGAAACCACCAGCCAAGCCCTCTTGCTCGACCCCGAAGGCTTGCGGGCGATCACCGAGGGCGGGGCTTAGCTTTCGCTACAAAATCGGAAATGGGCGCATAATTCGGCGCTTGCGAGCCCCCGGTGACGTCGACCCCCGCTGCGATTAACCAAGCGTGCGCAGGGTCCAAGTCGGGGCGGCTCGCAACCCCGATGCGCGCAAGGCTCGGCACCCCCCGGCGTCCCAGCATCAAGCGCCCCGCGAGTGTTTGGACGAGGCAGGAATTGCGCCAGGGCAAGCGACGCCTCGCGGCACTAAGCGCGCGGCGCACCGCGAGGGCGGCACTCTTCTCGCGGGGAGTCTCGATCGGCCCAAGCCCATCCTCGGGCGGGCGCACTTGGCCGAGAAGCGGCGCGACGACCCTGAAGGGCAGCGCATGCAGCGCAATCCAGGCAAAGGCGAGCAACACCATGGCCTCGGCCACCCGCCCGCGATGTTTCCAGAGGGTTATCTTTGCGGATCGTTCCTTCATAGGCCGAGTTTAACCGAACCGCCGCGCCCCGGCATTATCGGCGTGATTTCCGGAGTTTCCCCGCCCGCCATTCCATCCGCCAGGATGCGCCGGTATCGCCAGCTTTACGAAACCCCAAACGGGTGTAGAGCCGATAGGCGCGGTTGAATTTATCCACGTGCAGGCTAACGCTTCGCCCTTGCGCGGCAGCAGACTGCTGGACCGCCGCCATAAGGGCCGCTCCCAGCCCCTTCCCCCGCCAGTCGGGCAGCAGACTGATATCGACAATCCGCAGATCCGCGAGCCCCTCCGGCTCCGACGCCCAAAGCTCTACCCGACCGATGAGTTGATCCTGGGCCGTTATGACGAGCCGCTGCCCGCCCAAAACATAGTGGGCATCGAAATGGCGGCATTGAAGATCGAACTGGCTGTTCAGAAAAACGGCAGCCGCAAAGGCATCGAACCCCGCCGCCGCTACTTCTTCCGCCCGCGTGCTACGGTAGAGGTCGCGCAGAAAGGGTAAATCCTCGGGCTGCCGCAGCCGAAGCCCAATCCCGCGTGCCTGCCAGTCGGCTGACAGGGCAAGCCAAAGCCCCGTCAGCCCCTGCGGGTGAGTCACCTAATTATTGGGGTTGACCGGGTATTCGCCATCGCTACAGATGTAATAGGCCATGACGAGATAGGGCTGAACGTTCGGGTGAGGGTCCGCGCCCCCCTGTGCGTTGCCATAAGCCACCGAAACCTTAACCCCAAGCTGGGTTTCGTTCGTCGAGGGGGGCACGTCGTAAGCGTTGATCGGTTTTACCGCAGTCGTAAGACCCCGGCTTAGCAGCGACGTGCCGACCAGATTCGGGGCCGTCCCCGTCGCCGTTGCGGCAGCCGTCATGCCTGTTGTCTGTGCGCTCGAAATCTTCGCCGAAAAAGTATGCGTGTGGCTGGGGGCCTGAGCGGCGTTCAGTGCTACCGTCTCCTGCCCAATAGTTTGGGCAAAAACATACTGCGTCCCCGTTGTCGGCGAGGTTCCCGCATCGACGGGAATACGCCCATTCAGATTGGGAAGGTTGAAGTAGGTCTGGTTGTCGCCCCCGAACCGGCTCGCCACTAAGGTATATAAGGCCTGATAATCTCGCAAAGCCACCCGCTGCCCATTGCAAGCAAGCCAACCATACGGCGCATAACCGAACGGAAACATGCGAATTTCGCCAATAAAAGCGTCTGCCATAACGGCCTCCCGACAATGCGATTAGTTGGTGAGTTCTGGAAAAAGACCATTGACGGCAATCGCATACGATAGCACCAGACTGGGCTGAATGTTCGTATGCGGCTGATTTCCGCCACCAGCGGATGCAACGGTTTGCGGTGCCGTTTGAAACACGGTGCCCGCTTGGGATTCGTTGCAGTAATAGAGATTCGTACCCACGTTTGCAGGCGCGTTGCTCGCGGCCGGGATCATGGCCGTCGCATCGGCTTTGGTCACCGAGATCGTGTGATTATGGGCCGGGACGGTTGCCGAGGTCAGTGTCACCTGCTCAGCCCCTGCGGTCTGGGCGAGCGCATAATTGGTGCCACCCGTCAGTGGCCCGAAATTCACCGGGCTGCGGCCGCGCAAGTCGGGAAGTTTAAAGTCTCTCACACCATCGCCCCCATAAGTCGTTCCAATCAGGGCGAAAAGTGCCTGGTATTCGGAGATACTCAAGGCGCGACCGTCGCAGGGCAAAAAATTTGCCGGTGCGTATTGATTAAAGGCGAACAAGCGAATTTCGCCCACATAATATTCTGCCATAGGGTCCTCCTGTCGGTAAGGGTGCCAAATTTAATTGCGCGGCGGCCAGATTCCTTGGGTGGCGATACAGATTTGCAGCGCCAGAATCGGTTGCCGATTTTCGTGCGCCCCATTGCCGCCAACCTGGGAAATGGTCGAGGTATGCAGCGGCACCCAATTTGGGTCGGTCGGGGTTGATGGACTGGGGGCATAAAGATTGAACGGTTGCGGAGCCGCTGCGTTTCCAGTCGCAACCCCGATGTAATTATCTTTGGGATTGGGTGACGTTGTTACCGTCGATTGCGAGGCGACGATGGCGTGATTATGCGGCGGGGTTTGCGCCGCCGTCAGCGTTACCGTTTCCGTGCCGCCGGTTTTCCCTAGTTGATAATTGGTTGGCCCGGCGCTCGATTGGCCGGTACCAACGGCAACCCGCCCGCGCAAATCGGGCAGAGCGAAATTAACCTTGCCGTCGCCGCCATAGGTATTGTTGAGCAAGGCAAACAGGGCCTGATACTCCCGAATCGTCAGAATCTGGCCATTGCACGGTAACCAGCCCTTCGGGACGCGCCCGAACGCAAAAACTCTAAGTTCACCCAAAAAATTATCTGTCATTGCACCCTCCTCCGCTTAGCACGCTTTCAAGGTGATCTGGATCGTGCCGTGCCCTTAAAACACCATAGCGCTGGCCGGGAGTCACACGGGAAGTGTTTCAATTTAAAAATAAAATGCATTGAAAAAAATATAACAATATGCTGCATTCTTGCGAATCATACTTATTCTAAACTAATTCGGCGGTTTTCCGATCCCGGCAAGGCCCCCGGCGCAATCAGAGCGTGCTCTTGCTCAGCGCGGGAGATTGCAGTAAAGTGAGAGGATGGACG
>NZ_JBILQX010000091.1:0-13422 GCF_044372965.1 Elstera sp.
GAACGCCTTTGTATTGTTCGGCATAATCTCCGCCCAACGACAGGCGTAACCCGATCCGATCTCCAACGCGGGTTGTGCCAACGAGAGAGCCGTTCTTCTGACCGTCATTCCCAAAGCTAACGCTCGCGCTATTCACGGAATCCGTCAGAGGGTTTGTCGTGACAATGTTAATAACCCCGGCGGCCGCATTAAAGCCAAAGAGCGCACTGTTTGGGCCGCGCACCACTTCAATTTGCTGAATTTCAGCCAATTGAACGGGCAATGTACTCCAGGCTACCAGCCCATAATGATCAAGATAGACCTGCCGACCATTGATCAAAACGAGCAAGCGCGGCGCGCCCGGCTGATTGTACCCGCGAACGGCCACGTCGTAGCTTCTTGCCCCGCTTGATTCGACGGATAAGCCCGCAAGGCGCTGTAAAATAGTGGGAATATCTTTAGCGCCCGACCGTTTAACATCCGTCTGGGTAATAATATCCATATTGGCCGGAACTTCGGTCACGCGCTGAGGTTTGCCCGTCGCGCTGGTGGTGACGGGTTCGCCGAATAATTGCTCTAGTTCGCTGTAATTGATCCCCTGGGCGATGGCCGGGGCCGTTGCAACCGTGCTGAGAAGGGCGATAAGCGATGTGCGGAGGGAAGCAAAGGCCTTCATGTTAAATCTCCTTAATCATCATCCGGAAGGACGCCGAGAACGCAACGCCGACGGCTCCGGCAGCAGCGCGGCTTACAATAATTTCCACTTTGGGTTCGCTTTTTACGCCGACCGCGCATTTTTCGGCTTGGACGCAGCCCAGGTCGGTAGTGACGGATAAGATTCCCTTATCCTTGATCGCCGCTACGATCTGCTCGTATTGCGACGACAAGCCTTCGGTTACAAAAATAACCTTCAAGTCATTAATCTCACTGCCTAAAGCGGTTATCGGGATTGCCTTTGCTTCAAGCGTGACATTGCCCGACTTTAACCCTTTGGCCAGCGTGTCTTGAACCGCCTTTAGGTCCGCCTCGGACGCCGAGTTTCCTGGAGCATACACCACACCGACCACGACCGATCCAGTCAGAGGTTTTTCTAAAAAACCCAGGGCGCGGCCAAGAACTTGCAGGTCTTTTGGCGTTGTTTCAGCCCAAGAAAAGGATGAATAAAAACAAAATGACGCAAATATGGCTACACTAAGACTCATAAAATTTATGTATTTTATTGATATTTTCATCACGTCACTCCAGTGACAAGCGTTTAACGTTAACAAAAAACTCCAGATAAACCCAAATTAATCTGGATTATTGCTTATAAAACCTAAAAGGGTGTGCATGGTTGATCTCATGATTAATTATCTATAGTTGTATTGTTGTAAGGTGGTGATCTTCTCGGTGATTTTCCCAAAGAAAACATAATCTTGATCTTACGAATTCACCCATGTGGGTGTTGTTGCGTAAGTTAGACTCTGCTCTATATTTTTAGCAGAACGCGATTTTAATATTTAGCTAAATTTATACTAAAGAATATACCAAGGCATCAGAATGCCCCTCGAAAAAGCGACTCGCTTAAATGCTCATTTTCTGCTTACCTTTTTTTAACAGATCGGTATTACTGTGAGGTGTGATCCATCGGGGATCATCTAGACAAGACTCACAACAAGGAGCCACACCCATGCTGTATATGAAGAAGGAGGACCCTCTTCCGGCCCGTGAACGCGCGAAGACCCGTTCCACGCCGCCGATCAGCATCACCGCCGACACCCAACGGTTCGGCTTTTGGATCATGACGGGCATGCCGCTTCCGGTACGCCTGTTTCGGCCGGTGGCTCCGGCCCGGAACACTCGGTAATCCCCCGATTGGATCGTCTCCCATGACGTGACGCATCCGGCCCCGCCAGCGCAGCGCTTGCGGGGCTTTTCTTTGATGCTTTTCAGAAACCGTGGCGCGCGGTAGGGTTCGCCCCATGACGCAGCGCACCAGCTTGGATGATCTCGACCGGCGGCTGCTGGGACTTCTGGATCAGAATGCCCGCGAGCCCACGGCCTCGCTTGCCCGCAAGATCGGCCTGTCCCGCTCGGCGACCCAGGAGCGGATCGCGCGGCTGGAGCGGGATGGGGCGATTGAAGGCTATACGGTGCGCCTGGGCCGTAGCGGTGTTTCGGACCGGCCCACGGCCTTGCAAGCCCATGTGTTTCTGTCGTTGGACGCGCGGGCGGGCAACAGTCTGCCGCAAGCCCTGCGGATAAGGCCCGAGGTGAAACGGTGCCACACAGTCAGCGGCGAGTTTGATATGATGCTGCTGGTCGCAGTTGACGGGGCGAAAGCGCTGGATCAACTGTTAGACGATATCGGTCGATCCCCTGGCGTGCGCCGCACCCAATCGGCAGTGGTTTTGGATATGAAATTTGAACGGGGCTAACGCGCGATGAACCTGCCTTTTCTGCTCGATTACCGCGCCCGGGGCGAAGAGAGCAAACCGGCGAACCCTCTGCGCGGCAGCCCTGTCACCCGCGTTGCCAATCAATATGTTGGCGCGAACGGGCATTTCTTTTGCGGCATTTGGGAATCCACCGTCGGCGCGTGGGAAGTGAACTACACCGAGGAAGAGCTGTGCGTGCTGCTGGCGGGTAAAGTCCGCCTGATCGCCCGCGATGGCGAAACGCGCGAGTTCAAGGCCGGGGATTCCTTCATCATTCCGGCGGGCTTCATCGGCGTTTGGGAAACCTTGGAGCCCGTCCGCAAGCTCTACGCGGTGGCAGAAGCCTCGATTTAAGATGGAGATTGCGCGCTATTCCCGGCATCTGCTGCTAAAGGAAATCGGCGGGCCGGGGCAGGCGAAACTTTTGGCCGCCACCGTCGCCGTGATCGGCGCGGGGGGCATCGGCAGCCCGGCGCTGCTCTATCTCGCGGCGGCGGGGGTGGGGCGGCTGGTGGTGATCGATGATGATACGGTCGATCTCTCGAACCTCAATCGCCAAATTCTGCACACAACCGCGCGGGTTGGCGCGTTGAAAACCGACAGCGCGGCCAAAGCGCTGGCGGCGCTCAATCCCGGCGTTGACGTGATTCTGCGGCCCGAGCGCGCTACCGACGCCAGCATCGACGCGCTGATCGCCGGGGCCGATGCGGTGCTCGACGGCAGCGATAGTTTCGCCACGCGCCGCCTGGTGGCGGAAGCCTGCGCGCGGGCGAAAATCCCGCTGATCTCCGCCGCTGTGGTGCAGCTTTCCGGGCAGTTGACCGTGTTCAAACCCTACCTCGGCCCAGGCCACCCCGGTTTCCACGATCTCTACCCAACTCCGCCTGCCCCAGGTGCCTTGCCGTCTTGCGCCGAAACCGGCATCCTCGGCCCCGCTGCCGGCGTGATGGGCAGCCTCGCCGCCGTGGAGGTGGTGAAGGAACTGCTCGGCATCGGCGAGTCGCTGTCGGGCTGGCTGCTGATGTACGAGGCGCTGTGGAGTTCGCTGGATCGGGTGCGGATTGGGTGATGGTGGAAAATTCGGGCAAAATTGAACGGATGACGATTCGCGGATTTAAATCAATCCGGGAGATGTATGACCTTGAGTTGAAAGATATTAATATTCTCATTGGCGCAAATGGGGCGGGGAAGACTAATTTTGTCGGGATATTTAGTTTTCTATTAAAAATGGCACACGGTGAATTAGACCATTATGTGAAAAGAATGGGTGGGGCTGGAAGGGTGCTTCATTTTTCTGGAAAATTTTCTGAAGAATTAGCGGTGAGAGTTGATTTTGAAAGAGGGCACTATAATTCCGTTTTTGATCTCGGAGTTAATGATAAATTAGAAATTCTTGTAGAGCATGGTCATATTCAAGATGAAATAAATTCCGTTAGCGCTGCCACTACGCCGCCTGGCTATCAGGATACGGAGGGGCCAACATCATTACGAAAATTCTATAAAACTATCGTTGGATTTAAGGTTTTTCATTTTCATGACACGACCATCAGTAGTCGAATTCGTGCAACTTCGGATACCGTGGAGATGGATACTCTCCTGTCCGACGGTGCTAACTTGGCCGCATTTCTTTACTATCTACAGGAAAAGCACCCAAGCCATCTTGACTATATCGAACAGGTGGTTAGGAGTATCGCCCCCTTCTTCCAAAGGTTCTTATTAAAACCTGATCCCGAGAATGAGCGCTTTATTCGCCTCCGCTGGCGGCACATCGGCGCAGAAGAAGCCTTTGACGTCAGCGACCTCTCGGACGGCACCCTGCGCTTCATCGCCCTGGCGGCGCTGCTTCTGCAACCGAACCCGCCGCCGACGATTATTATCGACGAGCCGGAACTCGGCCTGCACCCTGCCGCGATTGCTCAACTGGCCGCGATGATTCATCAAGTTTCACCGGACGTGCAGATCATCGCGGCAACCCAATCGCCGACCTTCGCCAGTTATTTCGGTTGGCAAGATTTCATCGTGGTTGAACGGAAAGAGGAAGCCTCAACCTTCCGCCGCCTGACGGAAGAGGAGGTGAAGCCCTGGCTGGAAGACTTCTCGATGGGGGAGATTTGGGAGAAAAATATTATCGGCGGGCGGCCCTAATGATTCACCTAGCGATTTCCGTTGAAGGCGGCACCGAGGAGCGCTTGGTTAAGGAAATTCTCAAACCACATCTCGCTCATTATCATGTCGATGTTGTTAGCATTGTGAATTTAAAAGGTGGTGTGAGTTTTGGTCGCGCGGCAGCCGATATTGAGCGGCTTCTCAATAATCCCCACCATCAGTATGTAACGACACTTTACGATTTTTATGGGTTCTCGGGACGGCAAGAGGCCGATAGTGCCGCGTCTTTAGAGGGGCGGTTTTCTGCAAATTTTCGGAATTCTGAGAAACTCTTGCCCTATATCCAGCAATATGAAATTGAGGCACTACTCTTGTCATCACCGAAAATTCTGGCGCATTATTTTGATCTTCCCACAAAGACAATGCGCGAAATTGATGCGGTGGTACAGCAGGCGCGCGGGGCCGAGAATGTAAATGATTCTGTTTTGAACAAGCCTTCTGGAAGATTAGAGCGTTGGACAAAAGGCGGGCCAGCGCTGAAGCGGTATCAGAGCAAGGCGAAAGCGTTTCATTTCGTTCCTATTTTAGAGCAGATCGGCCTTCCAACCATCCGCGCCCAGTGCCCGCGCTTCAATACCTGGTTAACAACCCTCGAAACCCTGGCAGAACGTTCCTAATGCCTCCCACCTTTGCCCGCGCCATCGCCACCGTTGGCGGCTTTACGATGCTCAGCCGCGTGCTGGGGTTTGTCCGCGATGTTGTGCAGGCGGCGGTGCTCGGCGCGGGGCCGGAATCCGATGCGTTTTTGGTGGCGTTCAAGCTGCCGAACTTCTTTCGGCGCCTGTTTGGCGAAGGCGCGTTTAATGCCGCGTTCGTGCCAGTTTTCGCCGGGCTGCTGGCGACCGAGGGGCACCGGCGCGCGGTGATGTTTGCCGAACAGGCGATGGCCGTGCTGTTGGCGGCCTTGATCGTGTTTTTGGGGCTCGCAGAAGCGGGCATGCCGTATCTGACGATGGCGATGGCCCCCGGTTTCATTAACGATCCGGAACGATTCAATCTTACCGTCGATCTGGCGCGCATCACCTTTCCCTATTTGCTGCTGGTCTCGCTCGCCTCGTTGCAGTCGGGGGTGTTGAATAGCCTCGACCGCTATGCGGCGGCGGCGGCGACGCCGATCTTGCTGAACCTCTGCATGATCGCGGCGATGCTGGGGCTCGCGCCGATCTTGGGCAAACGCGGGCTCGACGGGGTGGCGGAAGCGCTCGCCTGGGGCGTGGTTGCCTCCGGCGTGGCGCAGTTCCTCTGGTTGGCGGCGGCGTGTCATCGGGCGAAGGCACCCTTGCGCCTACCGCGCCCACGCCTGACGCCCGAGGTGAAAAAGCTCCTCAAGCTGCTGCTGCCGGGCGTGTTGGGGGCGGGGATCATGCACGTCAATGTGATGATCGATATGATGATCGCCTCCCTGCTGCCCACGGGCGCGGTGACGCATCTCTATTATGCCGACCGGATTGCGCAACTGCCGCTCGGGGTTGTCGGGGCGGCGATAGCTACGGCGCTGCTACCGATGCTTACCCGCCAGATCCGTCAGGGCGAGACAGCAGCGGCGGAAGCCAGCCAGAATCGCGCGCTGGAATATGGGCTGATGCTCACCTTGCCCGCGACCGCCGCCCTCATTGCGCTGGCCGAACCGATCATGATCGTGCTGTTCGCGCGCGGGGCGTTTAGCCTTGAGGATGCCCAAGGCACGGCGTTGGTGCTGCAAGCTTTCGCGGTCGGCCTGCCCGCTTTCGTGCTGGTGAAAGGCCTCACGCCCGGCTTTTTTGCGCGGGAGGACACGCGAACGCCGGTGCGCTTCGCCGTGGTCTGCCTGATTGCGAATCTTCTGTTCAATCTGGCGCTGATGCCCTGGCTGGGCGCGGCGGGCGTGGCGCTGGCGACCAGCCTCTCATCGTGGCTGAATGTGGCGATGCTCGGTGTCACCCTGCATCGGCGCAAGTTGCTCACACTCGATGCTCGCTTGCGCCGCCGAAGCCCTCGTCTGCTGCTGGCCGCTCTCGTCATGGCGGGCGCGATTTTTGCCGCCCTGCCGTGGTTGCTGCCGATGCTGCAACCGGGGCAAAGCCTCCGCTATCCGATTTTCGCCGGGCTTTGCACGCTGGGCGCGCTGCTGTTTTTCGCCGTGGGGCACGCGCTCGGCGGGGTTAATCTGCGCGATTTGAAAGCGCTGCGGCGGAAGGGCTAGCCCAGCCACTGCCGCAACCGCGCGTCGGTTTCAGCGTCGGCGGGGTAGAAAGCCTCCAGCATCAGTTCCGATAGGGTAATGTCGGTCGGCGTTCCGAACACCGTTGTGGTGGAGAAGAGCGCGAGCGGCCCCACGGGCGTTTGCAGGCGCAGGGGCACCAGCACGCCGCCATAATCTGGCCCGCTGGGGGCGGCATCGCCTGAGCGCAACGCCGATAGTTCGGCTAACAGCGCTTTCAGACTGGCATCGGCGCGGGTGGCGACCTGGCGGCGCAGCCGGTCGAGCAAATGCGCGGCCCAATCGCCGAAATTCAGAATATGCGGCGCAAGCCCCTGCGGGTGCAGGCTGAGGCGCAATACATTCACGGGCGGCGCTAGCAGGCTTTGGTCTTCCACCAGTGCCAAAAACGGCGCAAGCGCCCGGTTGGCCGAAATCAGCGTCCAGCCCTGGTCGACGGCCAGCGCCGGGAAGGGTTCGTGACCTTTCAGAATCAACTCAATCGCCGCCCGCGCGGGGGCTAAGGCCGGATCGTCCAGCGAGCGCTCGCCATAGACCGGGGCGTAGCCTGCCGCTAAGAGCATTTGGTTGCGATCTCGTAACGGAACTTCAAGCCCCTCCGCCAATCGCAACACCAGCGCCCGGCTGGGGCGCGTTCGCCCGCTTTCAACGAAGCTCAGATGCCGTTGCGACATATCGATCTCCAACGCGAGATCGAGCTGGCTGATGCGCCGGTGCTGCCGCCAAGCGCGTAAGGAGTCGCCGAAGCTGGGCGCGGAGACGGGGGAGGGGGCGTGCGTCATGGTTCAAGAATAGCGTCTTTTGGGGTCGCGCCAATTACCTAGCGCGTAATCGACGGGCGTTCAGGGCGGCGGCAGAGTGCGGGCGGTTTCACTCTGTTTGGGAGCATTGTTATGATCGTCACGCCGCACCCCACCCTTCGTTGCGCTCTGCGTTTAGACGCCCTGGCGAGCGGGGCTACCTGCGGGCTGCTCGTCGTTGCCGCAGGTCCGCTGAGCCCTTTGTTCGGCCTACCCCACGCGCTGCTGTTCTGGTTGGGTCTCGGGCTTCTCCCTTATGCGGCCTTCCTGATCTTTCTCGCCCGCCGCCCGACCCTGGGGCGCGGCGTGGTGCGCTTGGTCATCGCGCTGAATGGTGTTTGGGTTATCGATAGTCTCGCCCTGCTGCTCAGCGGCTGGGTTACGCCGACGCTGTGGGGAACGGCGTTTGTGCTGGGGCAGGCGCTAGCGGTCGCTAGTTTTGCCGGGCTGCAAGCCTATGGCCTGCGCTTTAGCCTTGCTGCACGCCTCACGCCAGCCCACGCGTAATGACGAGGTGCCTCATGCTGACCTATGCCATCGCCCGACTGACCGTCACGCGCCCCGGACCCGAACTTTTCGAGTATCTGCGCCAGATCGACGCGACGCTAGACGCTTTTGACGGGCGCTATCTCGTGCATGGCGCGCCGATTGAGCGGCTGGAAGGCGACTGGCCCCTAGGCGACCTCATTATCCTTGTATTTCCCGACCGCGCCGCCGCGCAGACTTGGTACGCCTCCCCGGCGTATCAGGCGATCAAACCTTTGCGGACGGCCAGCGCCGAGGGCGATGTTATTTTCGTCGAGGGGGTTGCGGCGGGCCATCGTGGTGCCGACCTGCTGGCATATCTTGACCCGCCCCCCTCGGTTCCGCGATAAGCAGGGGCATGAGCAAGCGCATTTTCTCCGGCATTCAGCCGACCCATCACCTGCATCTCGGTAACTACCTGGGCGCTGTGCGCAACTGGGTGAAGCTGCAAGCGGACTTCGAGTGCATTTTCTGCGTTGTCGATCTGCACGCCCTCACCGTGCCGCAGGATCCGGCGGCGCTGCTGAAGGCGACGCGCGAAGTGGCGGCGACCTATATCGCCGCTGGGATCGACCCCGAGAAGAATATTCTGTTCAATCAATCGGCGGTGCCGACCCATGCGACGCTCGGCTGGTTGCTCGGCTGCATCACGCCGCTCGGCTGGCTGAACCGGATGACCCAGTTCAAGGAAAAGGCCGGTAAGCAAAAGGATATGGCGGGCCTGGGGCTCTATTCCTATCCGGTGCTGATGGCCGCCGATATTCTGCTCTACCACGCCACCCATGTTCCCGTCGGCGAGGACCAGAAGCAGCATCTGGAACTGGCGCGCGATATCGCCGGGGCCTTCAACCGTCAGTTCGGCACGGAATTCTTCCCCCTGCCCGAACCGCAGATTTTCGGCGCGGCCACCCGCGTGATGTCCTTGCGCGACGGCACCAAGAAAATGTCGAAATCGGATGAATCCGATTACTCGCGCCTCAATGTCACCGACGATGCCGATACCATCGCCCTTAAGGTGAAAAAGGCGAAAACCGACCTGTTCCCGCTGCCGGACAGCGTGGAAGGGCTGGAAGGCCGCCCGGAAGCCGCCAATCTGCTGAACATCTTCGCCGCCCTTAGCGATAAGCCGCTGGCGGAGGTGATCGCCGACTATGCGGGCAAGGAATTCTCAGCCTTCAAACGCGACCTCTCCGATCTCACGGTCTCCGTGATGGGGCCAATGTCCGTGCGCCTCAATCAGTTGATGGCCGATCCCGCCGAACTCGACCGCATCCTCGCGCGCGGGGCCGAACGGGCGCAGGCAATTGCAACGCCGGTGCTGGACAAGACCTATGATCTGATGGGGCTGTTGCGCCCGAAGGCGTAAAAAGGATCGGGGCGTTGCCGCCTGATGCGCTTTGCGCGTCAAACGCGCAGGGCCCCCAGCCAAGGGGCTTGCCCCTTGGCGATCCCATTTTCTTTTTACTGATGTGGTGAACTCCCTCCGTCCTCGCCAAAATGAATTGCGTTCCCCAAGGGCGCTGCCCTCGGGCGGGGGTTCGGGGGCAGCGCCCCTGATGATGGATCCACGGGACCAGCCATGACGACCTATGACGTTATCATTCTCGGCGCAGGGGCTGCGGGGCTCATGGCGGCGCTAACGGCGGGGCAGCGCGGGCGGCGGGTGCTGGTGCTCGATCATGCCGAAGCGCCGGGGAAGAAGATTCTGATTTCCGGCGGCGGGCGCTGCAATTTCACCAATCTCGAATGCACGCCGGATAAGTTTTTATCGAACAACCGGCACTTCGCCAAATCGGCGTTGGCGCGCTACACGCAGTTCGATTTTATCGAGATGGTGGCGCGGCATGGGATTGCCTATCACGAGAAAACCTTAGGGCAATTGTTCTGCGACGGCTCGGCGCGGGCGATTGTGGCAATGCTGCTGGACGAGGCGGCGCGCGGGGATGTGACGCTGAAGCTCAATCACGCGATTACCGATGTGCGCCGCACCGATCATTTCGTTATCGAAACGGATAAGGCTAGCTTTAGCGCCCCGGCCTTGATTCTGGCGACCGGCGGCCCGTCGATCCCCAAGATGGGGGCGACCGGTTTTGCCTATGAGGTGGCCAAACGCTTCGGCTTGCCGATCGTCCCGCCGCGCCCGGCCCTGGTGCCCTTCACGGCGGGCGGGGCGGAGTTGGAGTTGATGACCGGGCTCGCCGGGGTCGCGGTGCCCGATGCGCGCGTGAGTATCGGCAAGCGGGCCTTTCGGGAGGCGCTGCTCTTCACCCATCGCGGCCTCTCTGGCCCGGCGATCTTGCAGATTTCGAGCTATTGGCAGCCGGGCGAAACCCTGCGGCTGGACCTGCTGCCGGAGGGGGACGCGACGGAAGCCCTGCTCTCGGCCAAACGCAGCCGGGCGAAAGCCGAGTTGAAAACCGTTCTCGCCCAGCTTTTCCCGGCCCGGCTGGCGGCGGCGTTGACGCCCGAAGCGGCAGCGGGCAGGGCGCTGGCCGATCTGCCGGATAAGCTGCTCTTGGCGGTGGCGGAGAAAGTCCAGCGCTGGCCCTTTCTTCCCGCAGGCACCGAAGGCTACGCCAAAGCGGAAGTCACGGCGGGCGGGATCGATACCAAGGCGCTGTCGTCGCAAACAATGGAAGCTGCGAGCGTGCCCGGCCTCTATGCCATCGGCGAGGCCGTGGATGTGACCGGCTGGCTTGGCGGCTATAATTTTCAGTGGGCTTGGTCGAGCGGCTGGGCGGCGGGGATGGCGGTTTAGCCCTGCCCTCGCAGCGCGCTCGGCGTCACGCCCAAATAGCGCCGACAGGCGGCGCTTAGATGGGCATGGGAGGAAAACCCGGCGGCAAGCGCGATCTGGCTTAAATCATCCGGGCGGGTCCGCAGCAGGGCGCGGGCGCGGCTCAGTTTGCGATCCAGCAGATAGGCTTGCGGCGAAACCCCGAGGCTTGCTTTCACGGCGCGGGAGAAAAACCCCTCCGAGAGCCCAAGCGCGGCGGCAAGGGCCGCAACGCTGATGCCCTCGGCGAGCTGCGCCTCGATGAGTGCGTCGAGCCGGGCTAAGCGTTGCGGCGTTAGCCATCCGGCGGCGCGCGGTTTGGGGAGGGCCAGCGCCTCCCGTGCGCCCGCGACGAATTGGGCGGCCAGCGCCTCCAGTTCCAGCGGATCGATGCGGCCCGGCGCGAGCAGTTCTTGCCGAAGCCGCAGGGCGAGGGGGCGCAGGGCGGGGGCGCTAAGGTCGGTCGTTTGCGGCGCGGCCAGCGCGTCCGGCAGGGTGATCGTTAGATACTCGCCCCCGGTGGGTGAGCGTGACTGCACGGCGCAGTCGGGCGGCACATAGGCGAAACTATTCGGGCGGGTGCGGAACGGGCGCAGCCGGTCGCTATCGAACGCGTGCTGCCCCGTCTGCCCATCGAAAGCGAAGCCGAGCGCCGGTGCAGCCGCGCTGTAGCGTACCGCATAGGGCTGATGCGGCAGCAGCGTGAGCCGATAGGGGCCAGTGGCATAGGATGTCATCGGAAAACACGCCGATTGGGTCAGATGGGTGAAAGCCTAATGGCGGCGGGGGCGTTAGAGAAACCCCGTTGTTGCAGATCAGCCCCGGAGCCATACCATGCCCTTCACCCGTGACGCGCTCGCCGACGCGGCAGCCCTGATCTACCGTCAAATGCCGCCAACGCCCCAGTTCGCCTGGCCGCTGCTCGGGCAAAGGTTGGGGGCGGAAGTTTGGGTGAAGCATGAGAATCACACGCCCACGGGGGCCTTCAAGATTCGCGGCGGTATTACCTTTATCGATTGGCTGCGGCGGGCCCATCCGGAGGTGCGCGGGATTGTAACCGCGACGCGCGGCAATCACGGCCAAGCCCAGGCGCGCGCGGCGGCGGCGGCGGGCTTGACGGCAAAAATCTATGTTCCCCAGGGCAATGCGCGGGAAAAAAATGCCGCCATGCGCGGTTTCGGCGCCGAGGTTGTGGAATTCGGCGCGGATTTCGATAGTGCCAAGGCCGAAGCCATGCACGTGGCGGCGGCGGAGGGGCTGTTTCCGGTGCCGCCGTTTCATCCCGAACTGCTGCGCGGGGTTGCCACCTATGGGCTCGAACTTCTGACGGCAGTGCCCGATCTTGCAACAATCTATGTACCGATCGGCTGTGGGTCGGGCATCTGCGGCACGATTGCCGCCCGCGATGCTTTGGGGCTGAAAACGGAGGTGGTCGGCGTGGTATCGACCGAAGCGGCGGCGGCGAAACTCTCCTTTGAGACGGGCCAAATCGTTGAAACCGCCAGCGCCAACACTTTCGCCGATGGCGTCGCCGTGCGCGCGCCAGTGCCGGAGGCCTTTGCGATCTATTCTAAGGGCGCGGCCCGGATCCTTGCGGTCAGCGACGCGGAGATTGCCGATGCCGTGCGCATTTTCTTCCACGATACGCACAATCTTGCCGAAGGGGCGGGCGCGGTTGGCCTTGCGGGCTTGATCCAGGAGCGGGATCGGCAGCAGGGCAAGCGCGTCGCCGTCATCCTCTCGGGGGCGAATATGGATACGGAGATGACGGCGCGGGTGCTGGCGGGAACGCTTTAGCCTAGCCTCCGCTGCATCCACACTAAATCCAACCAGCGGTCAAACTTAAAGCCAACCTCTTTCATATGGCCACTAATTTCGAAACCGAACCGTTCGTGAAAGCGGATGGAGCCCGCATTATCGGCATCAATCGCGCCGATCATAATATGTTTGCCCATGGCTTCCGCCCGCGCGATCAACGGTTCTATGAGCAGGCCGCCAAGCCCCTTGCCGCGCTGATCATTTCGGATATGCACTGAATGTTCGACCGAATAGCGGAAGCCCGGCCAGGGGCCGCGAAAGGTACCGAAAGACGCATAGCCCAGCACCGCATCACCCTCGGTCGCAACCAGAACGGGATAGGCCTCCGCTTGGCGGGCGGCGAACCAGGCTTGCCGGTCGGCCAAGCTCACGGGATCGTCGATATAGACGGCGGTGGAGGTGGCGATCACCTCGTTATAAATCGCCAGAATGCCGGGAACATCCTCGGCGGTCGCATCGCGGAGTATCATGGGGGCCTCGCTGAAAGCTCGTACCCCCAGCATTGTCGGGGCGGGGCAGAAGGTCAATCCTCCTGCCCCTCCGATTCTTGCTGTCTAAGGGGTTAGAAGTCGAGGCGCGTGCGCAGGGTGAATTGCGTGCCCTCGTTGCTGGTTTTGCCGGTCTTCAGGCCGGTCGCCGTTTCGATATCGAAGAAGGCGGCGTCGGCCTGAAGCGATAGGCCCGGTGCGAGTTGATAGGCCCCGCCGACGCCGAAGACCTTATCGGTCTGGTCGCGCGCGC
>NZ_JBILQX010000287.1:0-3007 GCF_044372965.1 Elstera sp.
ACCCGGCCACAGCCCCCTGCGCTGGGTGCCGGAGTATGAGGAGTATTTCTTCAGCCAGTGGCAGGCGGAAAGCTTCGATGAAAGCTGGCAGAAACCCGGCCTTTACGCCCTCGGCCATATGGATACGATCCCGGATATTCCGATTCTGCTGATCTCAAGCTGGTACGATCCTTACCCGCGCTCGGCGGCGGAGAATTTCGCGGCCCTCACCGGCGGCACCCGCAACAGCCCCGCCTTTTTGGTGCTCGGCCCCTGGCTGCACGGGCGGCGCAGTGACACCCATTCGGGCGATGCCGATTTCGGCCCAGCAGCGACGCTCGACGGGGCGCTGGCGGAAAACTTCCTTCAGTTCCGGCTCGATTGGTTCAATCGGCTGTTTGGCCGCGACGCCCCGCCGCCACCGCCCGCCGTGCGCTACTTCCGCATGGGCGGCGGCACAGGCCATAAGACCGCCCAAGGCCGCTTGGATCACGGCGGCGCGTGGATGCAGGCCGACGCCTGGCCGCCGAGCGCAACGACGCAGGATTTCTTCCTAACCAAAGACGGCGGCTTTTCCCGCGAGGCGCCTGAAGACGTCGTGCGCTATCGCAGTTACCTGTCCGACCCCGCCCACCCGGTCCCCAGCATCGGTGGGGCGATTACCTCCGGCGCGCCAATTATGGACGGCGGCGGCTTCGATCAGCGGGAAGCGCCGCGTTTCTTCGGCTCCCGTGCCCCCTATCTGCCACTCGCCAGCCGCGCCGATGTGCTCGTATTCGAAACCGCCCCTCTCGAAGACGATTTAGACGTGACCGGGCCGATTGTGGCCGAGCTTTTCGTACAATCTTCTGCCCCGGACGTGGACCTGTGTATTAAGCTAATCGACGTGTACCCGCCCTCGCCCGATTATCCGCAAGGGTTCGCCCTCAATCTGACCGACGGCATTCAGCGCTGCCGCTTCCGCGACGGCTGGGAGGTGCCTCAGCCGATGGAGCCTGATCGTATCTACCGCGTGCGGGTCGAAGCCTTTCCCACCGCCAACCTGTTCAAAGCCGGGCACCGCCTGCGCCTCGATATTGCCAGTTCCAACTTCCCCCATTTCGACGTGAACCCGCAGACCGGCGCCCCCGCCTGGAAAAGCGGCCCGACCCAAACCGCCACCGTGCGGCTCTACTTGGACGCGGCGCACCCGTCGCGCCTGCTGCTGCCCGTTAACCCCACAGCAACGCCGCTGCTTAACCAAACCTCAGGGAGATGAATGATGAATTTTCGATGGATGCGCCCGCTGGCCCTCGGCATCGGCCTAACCGCAACCCTGATTGGTGGCAGTGCGTTGGCCCAAGCGCCCGACCTTATCATCGCGCGCGGCAACGAGCCCGTTTCGATGGACCCGCAGTTCGCCCGCACGGGCAATAATCAGATGACCGCCGCCCATGTTTTCGAGCGCCTCGCCGGGGTCGATGAAAATATGCGCGCGACGCAGCAGTTGGCGCTCGCGTGGAAAGCCCTGTCGCCGCTGGTATGGGAAGTTAAGCTGCGCCCCGGTGTCACGTTCCACGATGGCAGCCCGTTTACGGCGGAAGACGTGGTGTTTTCGCTCCAGCGCCCGCCAACCATTCCGAATTCTCCTGCGTCCTTCGCCCCCTCGGTCGCCGGGATCGAGAAAATGGAGATTATCGACCCGCTGACCCTAAAGATCACCTCGAAAACCCCGGACCCGCTGTTCGTGAATGAAATCGGCCGGGTGTTCATCGTCTCGAAAAAAGCCGCCGAGGGGGCCAGCAACGATCAATTCAACAAAGGCACCGCCACGATCGGCACCGGCCCTTATAAGTTTGTCGATTGGACGCCGGGCGGGCAACTCAACCTTGTGCGATACGACGGCTATTGGGGCAAAAAGGCCGAGTTCGAGCGGGTGCAACTGCGCTTCATCAGCAATGCCGCCTCCCGCGTGGCCGCGCTGAAGGCGGGCGACGTGCAGATGATCGATCTGGTGCCGCCGAACTTTGTGGAAGAGCTAAAGAAAGACGCGAATATTCAGGTCGCCGAAGCCGATTCGCTGCGCCTGATCTATCTCGCCCTCGATAGCGCCCGCGACGTAAGCCCCTTCCTGACCGATATCGACGGCAAGCCGCTCACCAGCAATCCGCTCAAAGACGTGCGCGTGCGCCAAGCCCTGTCGAAACTGATCGACCGGCCCCGCCTGATCGAGCGCGTGTTGACCAATGCCGGAACCGCGTCCGGGCAAATGGTGCCGGAAGGCGTGTTCGGCTATAATCCCGACCTGAAGCCGACCGCCTTCGACCCCGAGGGCGCAAAGAAGCTGCTCGCCGATGCGGGTTGGGCGAAGGGCTTCGGCATCACTCTGCACGGCTCGAACGACCGTTTTGCGCAAGACAGCAATGTGACCCAGACCATCGGGCAATTATTCGCGCGCGGCGGGTTGAAGGTGAACGGCATCCAAAGCCTGCCCTATAGTGTTTTCGCCAAAGCGGCCACGGCGGGCGAGTATTCCGCTTTCCTGTTCAGCTATGGTTCGACCACCGGCGAAGCCTCGGCGGGCCTTGATAGCGTGCTGCATACTTACGATAAGGAAAAGGGCCTGGGTGGCAATAACCGCACGCGCTATTCCAACCCGAATTTCGATCTGCTGCTCGAACAGGGCATGGCCGAGTTCGACGACGAGAAGCGCGAAATTCTGCTGCGCTTTGCCGCCAAAGCTGCTTTCGAGGATGTCGGCATTATTCCGCTCTACTGGCAGAAGGTCGCCTGGGCGACGCGCAAGGGCTTCGTTTACCAAGGCCGCCGCGACGAACATACGGTCGCTATGAATGTTAGCCGCCAGTAGGCGGCGGGGAATGTTAACCGCCCATAGGCAAGAATGGCGGGTCGCGCTGGCGGGTCAATCGCTGATCCGCCACGATCCGCTTCCGGGGGCCGGGGCGGACACCTTAGCGCTGGTCGATCTGCTGCGCGGCTGCGATGCTGCCTTCACCAATTTCGAAGGCAGCATCGCAGGCCGCTTCGG
>NZ_JBILQX010000092.1:0-13145 GCF_044372965.1 Elstera sp.
TGGAGCGATGGATACAGCCCCGTGAAAGCGAGTATCCCACCCAAAAATACCGTAAATGCCCCTAACCAAAGCCGGGGATGGGCTGGCCGCCCCAGAAAGGCGCGCAACCCATCCGTCAGAAGGGCCGGGCCGAGAAAGCCTATGGCAAACCCGGCAATCCGCCAACCATCGGAATCCACCCGCTCCGCATAACCTTCGAGCAGCATAACCAGCGGCATAACCGCAAAGGCAATGCCCCATTGGGTCGGAAAAACCCAATCGGGCTTGACATAGCGAATGAGCAAAAAAGCGGCGGCGCAGGACCACATCATGGCCGTGTGGAGAAAAATGAGCGATGCCGGGTCCAACATGCCGCGGCTCCTTGGGGTCACAGAATAGAGAGGTTAACGCCGATCCTACATACGCGTGCAGCCGTCGTCACGCTGAACCTTAAAGCTATCGCATGCTATCGTATTTCACTTATGCTGGCGCAGGCTGCACGCCGAACCGCTGCGCCTCAACCCCGTTGCGGCCCCGGCGTTTTACTTCATAGAGGGCAACGTCGGCCCGCTTTACCAAGCTTTGGGGCGTCTCCAGCCCCGTTTCGGCGCAGGCGACGCCGAAGCTTCCCGACAGGCGGATGGTTTCCCCGGCTCCACTCAGGGCGAGGCCCCGCAAGCGCTCCAGAACCCGGCGGGCGATTTCTGTTGCGTCAGCCAACTGGGTTTCGGGCAGAAGAATGGCAAACTCATCGCCCCCCAGGCGCGCCAGAATATCGCTGGGGCGCACAATACTGCGGGCGCAATCGGCGACCCCGCGTAAGGCAATATCCCCCATATCATGCCCGTGGGTATCGTTAATCGATTTGAAATGATCGATATCGAACAGAATCACCGAAACCGGCTGGCCTGCCTGCGCATAGTCCTGCAAAGCCCGGTCAAGCGCCCGATCAAACACGCGGCGGGTTGCAAGCCCGGTCAGAACGTCGCTGCGCGCCTCGCGCCCGACCTGGGCGGCAAAGCGTTCGGCCACTAGAATCACGCAGCCGATGGCGGCAATCATCCCGATGGCGGTGGCGGCGAGGACCAGAAATGTCATGTCGCCTGAATCGGGGGGGCCTGCCCCCACCAGCAATTGCCCCAGGTGAACGGCAATGGCCAGAACCGGCGCGAACCCAAAGGTTCCAATGAAGCGCCGCCCCAGCGGGTGATCGTCGGGCGACAGGCGGCGGCTAAGGATAAGGCCGTAAACACCGATCCCCGCGGTAAAGGCCTGAAAAACCAGCACGCGCCCCAAAAGATTGGGGGTAATGAGCGTGAAAGCGATAATCCCGAGGCTAAACAGCGAGAAACCGACCAGCCACCGGCGCGGACGGGCTGGAAGGCGCAAGAATAGCCGCACGCCATCGGCCAAAAGGGCGGGGCCGATGAAGCCGAGGGCAAAACCGAGTAGGCGCAACCCATCGGAATTGCTCTGTTCTGCATAGCCGCCGATCAGCATCACCATCGGCATGACCCCGAAGGCGAGCGGCCAATGACCGGGGAAACCCCAGCCGGTTTCGACCCGTTGGATCAACAGAAAGGCGACAGCGCACGACCACATCATGGCCGTGTGCAGGACGATCAGCGAGGCCGGGTCCAACATCTCCATAAGTCCTTGGCGTGTGCAGTGCCACATAAGCCTACACAGGCCGGAGGCTTTCGTCATCCCGAACCCGCTACTCCGCTTTCGGTTTTACGATCCACTCATGGGCGGGGTCATTCTTGAAGCGCCACTGCCGCAGCGGCCCGGCCATGACGTTGAGATAATAAAGATCGTAACCGTGAGGCGCGCCGACCGGGTGGTAGCCGCGCGGCACCATCACGCAGTCGCCATTTTCCACGGCAAAGGTTTCGTCGATGTCGCGCGCGTCGGTATAGACGCGTTGAAAGGCGAACCCCTGGGGCGGATTGAGGCGGTGATAATAGGTTTCCTCCAGAAAAGTTTCCTGGGGGAAGGAATCTTGATCGTGCTTATGGGGCGGGTAGGAGGACCAATTGCCGCCGGGCGTAATAACTTCCACGACCAGCAGGCTTTCAGCCGGTTCGGTATCGGGAAGAATATTGTAAACAAGGCGGCGGTTGCTGCCCTGGCCGCGCTCCTCGAACCCGACATGATCGGGTCGGATCAAGCGCGCGGGAAACTCTCCCGTCGCCGGGGCTGAGCAAACGGCGAGTTCCAAATCGCTCTCTGCCGTCACAGTAAACTCTGCCTGAGCGGGCACATAGACCGAATAGGGCTTACCGTCGAAGGGCGAGGCTCGGCCACCGATTTTCGAGAAAGTCTCCCCGCCTGCGGTAACCGTGGCGAACCCCGCGAGCAGCACAAGGCACACCTCACGGTCTTCCGTGGCTTCGGTGAGGCTTTGGCCGGGGGCGAGGCGGAAAACCTCGAACCCAACGTATTTCCAGCCCGCGCTTTGCGGCGTGACCGATAGAACCCGGCCCATCGCGTCGGGCGTGCCGGTTTTTACGCGAAGATCAGCCATGTTTATCCTCTTTCCCCGCGCGCCGCGCCGGTTTCAAGAAAAGCTCCCAGGCACAAAGCGCCGCCGCGCCCAGCGCCAGCGTGGCCCAAAACGGCTCCCCCCAAAAACTCTCCACCGCGATCCAACCAACGCAAATCAGCAGGATCAGCAGACGCACCCAGAAGGGTTCGAGCCACGGGGGGAGAGGTTTACTCATAAAAGGCCAGCCCCTTCGGCAAAGCGTTTCAAATTGGCGTGGCCGAGCTTAGCATAGGTGAGGGGATTCGCCTTCTCCGGGTCTTGCTCGGCTTCGACGACCAGCCAGCCTGCATAACCAGGAAGTTCCCTCAGCACCGCGGCGAAATCAACGCACCCGTCGCCCGGCACGGTGAAGACGCCCTCGACCACCGCATCGAGAAAGCTCGTGTCGCGCGCTTTCACGCTCTCCATCACCGCCCGGCGCACATCCTTGCAATGCACATGGTGAATGCGCGCCCGGTAGCGTTTGGCGAGCGCCACCGGATCGGCCCCGGCAAAGGTGGCATGGCCCGCATCCAGCAGCAGCCCAACAGAGGGGCCGGTTGCCGCCATGAAGGCATCGATATCAGCTTCGCTCTCAATCACCGTGCCCATATGGTGATGATAGACGAGTGTTAAACCCTCCGCCGCGACGGCGTCCGCCACCTGGGTTACGCGCTTGCCGAATTCCGCCCAATCGCCCGGTGCGAGCTTGGGGCGGGCGGACAGTGGCTTGCTCTGGTCGCCGTGAATGGCGTTGGAGGTTTCGGCGAAAATCAGCACCGAACAGCCCATCGCCTTGAGTAAATCTAGATGCGGGCGGATGGCCTCAAGTTCGGCGGCCGCATCGCGCACTAGGAGTTCCGAGGAGTACCAGCCCGAGACGAGCGCAATATCGTGCTGGCGCAAGATCGTTTTCAGCGGCCCCGCCGCGCGCGGGAACTTATGCCCCAACTCGATGCCGGTGAAGCCCGCTTGCCGCGCTTCGGTAAGGCAGGTTTCCAGCGGGGTTGCGCCGCCAAGGGCGCGCAGATCGTCATTCGACCAGGCAATCGGGTTGGTGCCGAGACGCACGGACATGTGTTAAACTCCTAACTTCTGAGCGCCGATTTTCTCGGCATAAACGGCATGGGCCGCCTGAACTTCGGCGCGCGGTGAGACCTGCGGAACCGCGACATCCCACCAATGGCCCCCGGCTTGCGTCGAGACCTGCGGGTCGGTATCGATGACGATAACGCTACTGCGGCTATGGCTGCGCGCGGCTTTCAGCGCTGCTTCCAATTCGGTGAGGGAGGAGACTTTCACCGCAATCGCCCCCAGGCTTTCGGCATGGGCGCGGAAATCGATCTCCGGCAGCGTGGCGTGCTTCGTGTCCTGCAGCAGATTGTTGAACGGCGCGCCGCCCGTACCCTTTTGCAGGCGGTTGATGCAGCCGAAGCCGCGATTATCGAGCACTACCAGCGTTAGTTTCAGCCCGAGCATCACCGAGGTGGCGAGTTCGGAATTCATCATCAGGTAAGAGCCGTCGCCGACCATGACGATCACCTCGCGGTCGGGCCGCGCCAGCTTGACGCCCAGCCCCCCCGCGATTTCATAACCCATGCAGGAAAAACCATATTCCAGGTGATAGGTGCCGGGTTCGGACGCATTCCAAAGCTTATGCAACTCGCCCGGCAAGCCCCCCGCCGCGCAAACAACGATATCCTGCGGGGTTCCCGCCCGCTGCACGGCCCCGATCACCTGGGCGTCGGTCGGGAGGGCGTTCGTGTTCGGATCGGCGAGAACGGCTGTAGCCGCTTGGGTCCATATGGCTTTTGCGGTAGCGAGCGCGTCCGTCCAGCCTTTCGGGGCCGTATAGGGCGCGAGGGCCTTCGTAAGCTCCTTCAGACCCTCTTTAGCATCAGCGACGAGCGGCTCAGCATTATGCTTGCCCGCGTCGAAGGGCTGCACATTCAGGCCGATGATCCGGCGGTTGGGGTTCTTGAACAGCGCCCACGATCCCGTCGTGAAATCCTGCAAGCGCGTTCCGAGAGCGAGAATCACATCGGCCTTTTCGGCGGCGTCATTGGCGGCGCTGGTGCCGGTCACACCAATAGCGCCGAGGTTTAGCGGATGATCGTAGGGCAGGGCGCTTTTCCCGGCCTGGGTTTCGGCGACGGGAATGTGATGGGTCTCGGCGAACTGGCGCAGGCGCGCGGTCGCCTCGGCATAGTGAACGCCGCCGCCTGCGATAATCAGCGGCGCTTTCGCCGCCCGCAGCAGTGCAACCGCCGCCTCAAGCTCGGCGCGGTCGGGGCGGGGGCGGCGCGGCGTCCAGAGTTTTTCCGCAAAGAAGCTTTCGGGATAGTCGAAAGCTTCCGCCTGCACATCCTGACAAAAAGCGAGGGTAACGGGGCCGCAGTCGGCGGGGTCGGTCAGTACTTGCAGGGCGCGGGGCAGGGCGGTGAGAAGCTGTTCGGGGCGCTGAATCCGGTCGTAGAAGCGGCTCACCGGGCGGAAGCAATCATTCGCCGAAACCGTGGCGTCGCCGAAATCTTCCACCTGCTGCAACACCGGGTCGGGCCGCCGATTGGCGAACACATCGCCGGGCAAAAACAGCACCGGCAGCCGGTTGACGTGGGCAAGGGCCGCCGCCGTCACCATATTCAGCGCGCCGGGGCCGATGGAGGAGGTACAGGCCATCATCCGCCGCCGGTTCTGCGCCTTGGCGTAGGCAATCGCCGCATGGGCCATGCCCTGTTCGTTATGGGCGCGGTAGGTCGGCAGCGCGTCTTGCACGCCGTAGAGCGCCTCGCCCAGCCCGGCGACATTGCCATGCCCGAAGATCGCCCAAACGCCGGCGAAAATCGGCACGCTTGCGCCATCGATCTCGGTTTTCTGGGCCGCGAGGTAGCGCACCAGCGCTTGCGCCGCCGTGAGACGGATGTGAGACATGATCCTCCCTATCCCTTTTTTAGGCGGCGGCTTTGCGCGCCAGATTAGCTTGCCAAGCCTCGGTGAGCCGGGCGAAGCGTTGGGCCATATCGGCAATTGCCGCAGCATCGTCGATTGTGCCCGAAAGCCAGGCTTCTGCCGCCGCCGCAAAAATCGTTCGGCCCACGGCAAAGCCGCGCACCAGCGGGCTTGCGGCGGCAACTTCGAAGGCGGCGAGCAACTCTTCCTCCGGCGCTTCCAGTCCCAGCAGCACGACACCCCGGCAGAGCGGATCGCGGGTGCGGATGGTCGCATCGATCCGCGCCCAGGCTTGGGCGGAAACCTGCGGCTCCAGCTTCCACCAATCGGGTTTGATGTCGAGATCATAAAGCCGGTCCATGACCCGCGCGACCGTATCATCGTGCAGGGGGCCGTGCTTGCCCGCGATGATTTCGACCAGAAACTCGCGCCCCACCCGGCGGCTGGCGTCACGCAGGGCGAGCAGCCGTTCTTCCTGCTGCGCTTTCAGATCCTCGGGATCGTCGGGATGGTAGAAGCACAGGCATTTAACCACCTGATCCACCGGCCATTCGATGAGATGCGAGCCCAAATCGCCGCCGACTTCAAAGGTGAGCGGGCGGGAGCCGGGCTTTTCCACCGGGCGGCCGATCCAAAAACCCTGCGCTGCCGCGTCGAACAGCGCGGTTCGGCCATAGGTTCCGTCCAGCAGCATGCCGAAGCCCGTGCGGCCTGCGGCGACCTGGGCCGCCGCCGCGACCGCAAGCCGCTTGAACGGCTCGATACGGGTGCGCGGCACGCCCAAACGGTCGGCCAATTCTTCGAACTGGGCGCGGTGATCGATGGCGAGCGCCATCAGCGTTTCCGGCTGTGGGCGGCGCGTAGTGGCCCAATGCAGATGGTTCAGCGCCGCATCCTTGCGCAAAGCGCGCTGCGGGCTGCCTTCCTGCAAGAAAAACTGCAACTCCGGCCAGGTTGGGATTTCCGGCGAGCAGAGCAGGCGCGAGACGGCGAAAGCGCCGCAGGCGTTCGCATAGGTGCAGCAGGTTTCCAAGGGTTCGCCCTTGAGCCAGCCGCGCAGGAAGCCCGACATAAAGGCATCGCCCGCGCCGAGCACATTATAAACTTCAATCGGAAAGCCCGCACCGCGAATGCCCTGGTCCAGATCGTCCGGAATCGCGCCGGGGAAGACAACGCAGCCCATCGGCCCGCGTTTCAGCACCAGCGTTGCGGCGGTAAGGGCACGGACGGCGCGCAAGGCGGCTCCCACCTCTTCGTGTCCGCCCGCAATACGGAACTCCTCTTCCGTCCCGACGATCAAATCGCAGTCGGGCAGGATCGGCTGTACCTGCTGCGTCACGCGCTGGCTGGCGATATAGCGCGCATCGCCCGCGCCATGCCCGGCGAGCCCCCAAAGGTTGGGGCGGTAGTCGATATCGAACACCAGTTTTCGACCGGAGGCTTTAGCGGCGCGTAAGGCTTTGCTCGTCGCGGCGCGCACAGTTTCGGTGGAAAGATGCGTGCCGGTTATCACCAGGGCTCCTGCCGAGGCGATGAAAGTGGGGTCGATATCCGCCTCGCACAGGGCCATATCGGCGCAATTATCGCGGTAGAAAATCAGCGGAAACTGGTGCTCATCCTGCACCCCCAGCAACACGAGTGCGGTCAGACGGGCGGGATCGGTCACGATGCCTCGCGTGCTGACCCCTTCGCGCTGCAATTGCTCCTGAATAAACCGGCCCATCGGCTCAGCGCCCACGCGGGTAATAAGGGCGGAGCGCAGCCCTAACCGGGCGGTGCCGATGGCGATATTAGCGGGGCACCCGCCGACGGCTTTGGCGAAACTGGCGGTATCTTCCAAACGGCAGCCGATCTGTTGACCGTAAAGGTCCACGGAGGCTCTGCCAAGGGTGATAACGTCCAAAATCTGTGGTTCAGTCATGGGAGCAATTCGTTCCAAGGGTGAGGGCGGTTTCTAGGCGCGGAAAAGCGCCTGCCGTCTCTTGCGAGAATGAAACACTTATTCTATTATCGTGTCAAATCAGAATTTATCTTCTGCATTGCCACAAAATGAGGAAACGTAAGAGCATGGTCTCCCTAGCCGTCTTGGGCGCTGGTCGCATCGGTCAAATCCACGCGCGCAATATTGCCGCCAATGGCCGCGTAACACTGCTGGGCGTTTTTGATGTCGATGGCGCTGCGGCGCAAAAACTTGCGGCGGCCTGCGGCTCCAAAGTGATCGATCTAGAGGCGGCTTTCACCGCCGACGCCATCGTCATCTGCACGCCGACCGATACCCACGCCGATTTGATCGAACGCGCCGCGAAGGCCGGAAAAGCCGTATTCTGCGAAAAGCCGGTGGACCTGTCGCAAGAGCGCGTCCGCACCTGCCTCGCCGTTGTGAAAGCCGCTGGAATTAAGCTGATGGTTGGCTTCAACCGGAGGTTCGACCCCAGCTTCCAGGCGCTGCAAACCCGGCTCGTGGGCGGCGAAATCGGCAATCTCGAACTGCTGACCATCCTCAGCCGCGACCCGGCCCCGCCGCCGGTCTCCTATATCGCCCGCTCGGGCGGGTTGTTCCGCGACATGATGATTCACGATCTCGATATGGCGCGCTTCCTGCTCGGGGAAGAGCCCGTGGACGTCTATGCGGTTGGCTCGGCTCTGGTCGACCCTGCTATCGGGGAAGCGGGCGATGTCGATACCGCCGCCGTCACCCTGCGCACCGCCAGCGGCAAGATCTGCCAAATCTCCAACTCGCGCCGCGCCACCTATGGCTACGATCAGCGCATCGAAGCCCACGGCAGCAAAGGCCTGCTGCGCGCCGGAAATATGACCCAGACCACAGTCGAATCCGCCACCGCCGCCGGTTTCACCACCGATCCGGCCCTGCCGTTCTTCCTGGAGCGCTACGCCAGCGCCTACCGCGCCGAACTCGACGCCTTTATCGATGCCTTGGTAGACGGGAAGCCGATCTCCCCGGACGGAACGGACGGGCTGAAATCCTTGGTCTTGGCTGATGCGGCTGCGGAGTCGGTGAAGAGTGGATTGCCGGTGAAGGTTTCGCTTTAGGGGGGGGCGGGGCAAAGCCCCGCTTCATCCTCATTCCGTCGAGAGTGCATCCTCGACCGCCTGCGGGTTGCGATCGATGACGGTTAGATAGGCGCGCGCCGATTGATCGGGCTTGCGGCGGCCCTGTTCCCACTCTTGCACGGTTCGGGCCGGAAAACGGAAGCGTCGGGCGAATTGTTCCCGCGATAGCCCCAACCGCGTGCGCAGGGCGCGCACGTCGATGTCGGGCAAGGCTTCGATTCGATGGGTCGCTACGGGCACAAGCGTGCCTTCGGCAATTGCGAGGGCCTCGCCCATCGCCGCAATCAGATCATCGCCGATGGCATTTTTACTCATGGTTTCCTCCGGGCTTTTGCGGCCGTTTTAACTGCGGCGGCGAGGCTAGCAAGCATCTTGGTTTGCTCCGGCGTTAGATCACTTTGTTCGCCCTTGCCATAAACCAGCAGAGCATAAAGCGGGTTATCGGCGTCGAAGAAGTAATAGATCACCCGGACGCCGCCGGATTTACCCTTTCCTTGGGCCGCAAACCGAATCTTTCGCACCCCGCCCGTTCCCGGTATTTCGTCGCCGATATCCGCATTCGCTGCGAGAAAGGCGATCAATTCCTGCCGTTCTTCGAGCGATAGGAGCTTTTCCGCGCGCCGGGCGAAGATCTGGGTTTCCACGACAGTGATGAAGCGGCGATGCATTGTTGGAAATTTGCGTCATTGCTGTGGTCTTGTCAATTTCAAGATGCGGCATTGACGCAGTTATATCGCTGCGGAACCCTTGATCCGCCTCACGCCCCCGCGCGCTTCTCCGCCGTCGCCACCGCTAAAGCCATCGCCAGGCAGAGGGTTGCGGCGAGGGAGCGGAAGGCACCGAAGTCGGTTTCGGCGACTTCAAGCCAGACCTTTGCGATGGGTGCGAGGGGGCTGAAGGCGCTGTCGGTGATGGCGAGGATGGGCACGCCGCGCCGCCCGATGAGGGTCGTCATTTCCACCGTGCTGGGGGTGTAGGGCGTGAAGCTAATGGCGATGAGGGCGTCGTCAGGCTCGATGAAACCGGCTTGCTCGGGCAGCAGTGCACCAAGATTATCCAATAAAATAAAACGGATACCGAGTTTCCCAAAGGCGTAAGCGAGATAGCTTGCGACGGGAAAAGCCCGCCGTTGACCGAGGATATAGACGGTCTTGGCTCCCGCCAGCAGGTCCACTGCCGCGTTTAAATCGGGTTCCGACACGCGCTCGCGCAGGCGCAGCAGCGAATCCATCGCGGTTTGGGCAAAGCCATCGAGTAGATGAACCGGGCCGCCCTCATCGGCGCTGGTGCTGCGCAGCCCTTGCAGGCGTTCGGCATAGTCGGGCCAGCGGTCGCGCAGGCGCGAGCGGAATATTTGTTGCAGATCGGAAAAGCCCGAATAGCCCAAGGATTGCGCGAAGCGGATGAGGGTGGAGGGCTGCACGTCGGCTTTCCCGGCGATTTCGGCCACCGTGTTGAGCGCCATATCGTCCGGGCTTTCCAGCGCAAAGCGGGCCACTTGGGCGAGGCGTTTCGGGAATTGATCCCGCCGCTCCAAAATCCGATCGCGCAAACCCTCGAAACTCTCGGGTGCGCTGCTGCTGGTTGCATCGACCGTCATGGCATGTCCTTTCCGTTCCTGCGTGTCCCAATTTGACTTGACAGGCATTTCATTCTTAGCATAAACAGAATAAATATTTCAAAATAAACCAGAACGATCCGATCATTCCGAAAATGGATCGCCAACCTCAGGAGGAAACAATGGTCTCTCTCACGCGTAAACTCGCCTATGGAATTCTTACCGCCTCGGCGCTGCTCTGCGGTGCCACCGCCCAGGCGGCGGGCGAGCGTTTTGTTCTCATCAGCCATGCGCCGGATTCCGATAGCTGGTGGAACACCATCAAAACGGCGATCAAGGAAGCCGGTCAGCACTTGTCCGTCACCGTCGAATACCGCAATCCGCCTACGGGTGATTTGGCCGATATGGCGCGGATCGTGGAGCAGGCGGCGGCCTCCAATCCCAATGGCATTATCGTCACCATTGCGGATTTCGATGTGTTGCGCGGGCCGATTACGAATGCGGTTAAGAAGGGCATCCCTGTCGTTACCATTAATTCCGGCACGCAGGAACAGTCGGCCCGCCTGGGCGCGCTGATGCACGTGGGCCAGCCCGAATATGATGCCGGTTTTGGCGCGGGCAAAAAGGCCAAGGATGCGGGCGTCAAGAGCTTCCTCTGCGTCAATCATTACATCACCAATCCGGCCTCGGTGGAGCGCTGCAAGGGGTTTGCCGACGCTATCGGCACGCCGCTTGGCAATCAGATGATCGATTCGGGTATGGACCCGTCGGAAGTGGAAAATAAGGTTGCTGCCTATTTGAAGGCGAACCCGACCACGGGCGGCATTCTGGCCTTGGGGCCGAATTCGGCCCATCCGACCATTCGCGCGCTGGAGAAGACTCAACAGGCGGGCAAAATGTTCTTCGGCACCTTCGATCTGTCGCCGGAAATCGCCAAGGCGATTAAAGACGGCACGATCAATTTCGCCATCGACCAGCAGCCCTATCTGCAAGGCTATCTGCCGGTGATGGCGCTGACCTTGAACGCGCGTTATGGCGTGTTTCCCGGCAATAACATCAACTCCGGCCCCGGCTTCGTGACCAAGGCGACGGTGGCGCAGGTCGAAAAACTGGCGGGCGAGTACCGCTAGCCTTAAGGCGCGTTCGCGCGCCCTGGCCCCCATGAGGAGAAAGCCCGTGGGGGCGTTTCAGGAGGATTAGGCTTTCTGGTGGTTCTCTTATCTCCCCGTCTGCCTTGGGGCGTGGCCCATGCTGCGCCCCCTTTTTCCGCGAGGCCGGGGAGTTTTGCTCCAAAGGAGTTTCCCGTGATGAGCGTTGGCGACGCGCCTAAAATGGTGCCCAACAGCCCGCACCCCCTTCCCGCAACCCCGAAAGGCCCCGCAACCCCGAAAGGTGACGAGCGCGTGCGCCGCGTGGGCCGGGTGTCGCGCCTGCTGAACCGCCCGGAACTAGGGGCCGTGTCGGGGTTGGTGCTGGTTTTCGTGTTTTTCGCCTTTACGGCGGGCAGTTCGGGCATGTTTGCCGCCGATGGGGTCATGAACTGGCTCACGGTTTCGGCCCAGCTTGGCATTTTGGCCATCGGCGCGAGCCTGCTGATGATTGCGGGCGAGTTTGATCTGTCTATCGGGTCGATGATCGGCTTTGCTGGAATGATGATCGCTATTCCTGCCAGCTTCTTCGGCGTGCCGATTTGGCTGTGCCTGATTTTCGCTTTTGCGGGGGCGCTGGCGGTTGGCTTTTTGAACGGCTTGATCGTGATTCGCACGGGCCTGCCGTCCTTCATCGTCTCGCTGGCGTTTTTGTTCATTCTGCGCGGGCTGACACTGGCACTCTCAATCTTCTTTACCAACCGCACGATTGTCGGCGGGCTGCGCGAGAAGGCGGAGAGCGATTGGTTGGCCCCGCTGTTCGGCGGGCGCGTTGGTGGGGCCTTCTTCCGGCAGTTGGCCGAGTGGAAGCTGATCGGCACCTATCCTGATGGCGCGCCGGTGGTGGCCGGGCTGCCGATGGTCGTCGTCTGGTGGCTCATTTTGGCTGTGATTGGCGGTTGGGTGTTAACCCGTACCCGCGTCGGCAATTGGATTTTCGCCTCGGGGGGCGATGCGAATGCGGCGCGCAATGTGGGCGTGCCGGTGACGAAGGTGAAAATCGGCCTGTTCATGGCAACGGCGGTCTGCGCCACGATTTATGCCGCGTGTCAGGTGATGGAATTCGGCTCGGCGGCGGCGGATCGCGGCCTGCTGAAGGAGTTCGAGGCGATTATTGCGGCGGTGATCGGCGGCAGCCTTTTAACCGGCGGCTATGGTTCCGTCATCGGGGCCTGCTTCGGGGCGCTGATTTTCGGCGTGGTGCAGCAGGGGATTTTCTTCGCCGGATGGAACAGCGATTGGTTCCGCGTGTTCCTGGGCGTGATGCTGCTGATCGCGGTGATCTTCAACAATTACATTCGCCGTAAAGTCACCGGGGAGCGCTAATCATGGCATCATCGACCCCGATCATCGAGGTTCGGGACCTCCATAAATATTTTGCCTCGGTGATTGCGCTGTCCGGCATCTCGATGGCCGTGCATCCGGGCGAAGTTCTCTGCCTCTTGGGCGATAATGGCGCGGGCAAATCAACGCTGATTAAAACGCTCTCAGGGGTACATAAGCCCACCTCCGGGCAGTTTTTGGTCGAAGGCACGCCGGTTCTGTTCGGCTCACCGCGCGATGCGCTCGATGCCGGGATCGCCACGGTCTACCAAGACCTCGCCATGATCCCGCTGATGTCGATTACGCGGAACTTCTTCATGGGACGCGAGCCGGTCAAAGGGTTCTGGCCGTTCAAGCAGATCGATTTCGAGCATGCCGACCGGGTGGCGCGCGACGAAATGCGGCGCATCGGGATTGATATTCGGGACCCGCAACAGGCGGTCGGCACGCTTTCGGGCGGCGAGCGCCAGTGCCTTGCGATTGCCCGCGCGGTCCATTTTGGCGCGAAAGTGCTGATTTTGGACGAGCCGACCTCAGCGCTCGGCGTCGCACAAACCTCGATGGTGCTGAAATACATCTATCAGGTCCG
>NZ_JBILQX010000289.1:0-2947 GCF_044372965.1 Elstera sp.
GATCGATTGCAGATTGCCCTCGTAGAAGCTTTGCGGGCTGACCGAGCCGACGCGGCCGATGGAGGCCCAAGCGCCCAGGGCGCAGACCAGCCCCGCCAAACCGTAAACGCTCATCAAAATGCGGTTGGTGCGGATACCGGCGAGTTCCGCTGCCTCTTTATCGTCGCCCACCGCATAAACATGACGGCCCCAAGCCGTGCGGTTGAGCAGAAACCAAAGGGCAGCAAATAAAATCGCCGTTAAAAACACGCCATAGGTGAATTGCGCGCCCATAAAGCTCACGCGCTCGCCGAACCATTTCAGCAGCGGCGCGCTCTGGTCGATATCCTGACTGCGGATCGATTGCGCGCCCGAAAGCCAAAGGTTCAGGGCAAACAGAATATTCCAGGTGCCGAGGGTCACGATGAACGGCGGTAGCTTCAGCCGAGTCACCAGCGCGCCATTAATATAACCGCAGCCAACCCCGACCACAAAACCGACCATAATCGCAATCGGTGTTGGTACGCCGACGTCGATGGCGAGTTTCCCCATGATAACCGAGGAGAGTACCATGATCGCGGCGACCGACAGATCAATCCCCGCCGTGAGCACAACCAGACTTTGCGCCGCCGCCAAAATCCCGATCACCGAAACCTGCTGTAAGATCAGCGATAAGTTGAACGGATGAAAGAACCGGTCCCCGGCAATCACGCCAAACGCCAGAATGCTGAGCAACAGGACGATGACAGGTACCATCGTTGGGTTGCCGTGCAAAAAATGCTGCAAGCGCACGAGCGGCGAGGGGGCAGGCTCCAAGAATTTCGCAAAATTCTCGTTCAACTTGGTTTCGGGAGGTAGCTTGGTCTCGGAGGGCGTGTGTTCGGGGGGATAAACTCGGGTCATGGTGACTCCGTCGCTGGAAGCGGGCAGGCGCGCCCGTTCGGCACTAGCCTTGCTCATCGCAGGCTCCTCTGTCCCAAAAGAAAAATGGCAGGGTGGCTGACTTTCGACAGCCTGAGGGCACCGGCTGCGACCGGCCACCCTGCCGAGGGGAGTGGGAGTATTAGGCTCGCAAGAAGGCTAGAGGCTTAGCCCCAGCACTTCTTCAGCCCTTCGTCCGAGGTGATGGACGTGATGCCGGGTACGGGCGAATCGGTAATCAGCTCCACGCCGGTATCGTAGAAGTCGAGACCTTCGGTCGCTTTGGGCTTCTGGCCGCTCTTCACAAAGGTTTCAATGGCTTCGATGCCCTTTGCGGCCATCAGCAGCGGGAACTGCATCGAGGTCGCGCCAATCACGCCCTGCTTGACGTTGCGCACGCCAGGGCAACCACCATCGACCGAAACGATGGTAACGTTCTTTTCGATCCCCAGCGCCTTCAGGGCTTCATAGGCCCCGGCGGCGGCAGGTTCGTTGATTGTGTAGATCACATTGATGCCGGGGTCGCGCTGAAGGAGGTTTTCAATGGCTTTGCGCCCGCCTTCTTCGTTGCCCTGCGTCACATCATGGCCAACGACGCGCAGATCGCCTTCATCGCCGATTTTCTTCGGGTCTTTAATGTCGATGCCAAAACCCTTGAGGAAGCCTTGATCGCGCAAATAATCGACCGAAACCTGTTGGGCGCTGAGGTCCAGCATGGCGATTTTCGCGGTCTTGGTTTTGTCGCCGAGCTTGGCGGCGGCCCATTTACCGATGAGTTCGCCCGCTTTGAAATTATCCGTGGCGAAAACCGCGTCCGAGGCCGAGGCCGGCTCCAGCGGCGTATCGAGCGCAATCACCAGAACGCCCGCTTGGCGGGCTTTGGCGATAACCGGCACCATGGCGCGCGAATCAGACGGGGTAATCAAAATGCCTTTTGCGCCACCGGCAATGCAGCTTTCAACCGCAGCAACCTGGGTTTCCACATCGCCATCGAGCTTACCGGCAAAGGTTTGCAAGCTAATGCCGCTTTTGGTTGCAGCGGCGGCGGCACCCTCCTTCATTTTTACGAAGAAGGGGTTGGTTTCGGTTTTGGTAATCAAGCAGGCCTTGGTTTGGGCCAAGGCAGCATTGCTTACGGCCATACCCGCGATAAGGGCACCAAGGCACGACGCTAAAGTCAGAGCTTTCATAATGAGATCCTCCCGGTGGATCGCTATGGGCGCGTCCGTTATGGACTGCGCGTTATTCGGTTGGACAGGGGGGTATGCCCCCCTCTCAACGCTTAGAAAACACCTCCTGCGTGTCGTCGTCAATAGATAAAGCAGGTTGATTTATTTATTCGATGCGTCATTCTTGTGCGGCCCGCGCCCTTGCCCTAAGACCGTGCGGGCGGGAGGAATGATGGTGCTGAACACGATGATCCCAGGACCGGGCGTAGATCCGGCTGGGCGCAAACCTATGGGCGGGCTTACGCTCAATGAGCGGCTGATGCTGTCGCTGGTGCGCCGCCATGGCAGCTTGCCAAAGGCCGAAATCGCGCGGCTCACGGGGCTGTCGTCACAAACCGCCTCCGTGACAATGCGGCGGCTGGAGGAAGATCAACTGCTGGTGCGGGGCGAACCCCAGCGCGGGCGGGTGGGGCAACCCTCCATCCCCTTGGCGCTGAACCCGGACGGCGTTTTCGCAATAGGGCTCAAGGTGGGGCGGCGCAGCGCGGAATTGCTGCTGATGAATTTTGTCGGCACGGTCCGAAAAGTGCTGCGCGAAGCCTATGCCTGGCCCTCGCCCGAGGCAATCGCCCGCTTTGTGGCGCAGGGGGTTCCCGCCCTAACCGAAACGCTCACCCTCGAACAGCGGGAGCGAATCGCCGGGCTGGGCGTGGCGGTTCCGTTCGAGCTTTGGCTGTGGGGCGATATCGTCGGGGCCGATATGTCGGCGTGGCGCGATACGGATCTGGTCCAGACACTCGCTGCCGTACAGCCCTATCCGGTCTTTGTGGAGAATGATGCGACGGCGGCGTGCGGGGCCGAACTCACCTTCGGGCAAG
>NZ_JBILQX010000093.1:0-13018 GCF_044372965.1 Elstera sp.
CGTATACCGCCCCGTTGCCTCAAGCTGCCGGGCTAATTCCCGCGCCACGGCGAACGTAATGAGCTTTTCGTAAGTGCCCTGCGCCCCAATAGCACCGGGATCTTTGCCGCCGTGGCCGGCGTCGATCGCGACGATTTTTTTCGGAACAACCGGCGGTTTTGCAGCGGACTTGCCCGCCGACGCTTTCGTGATCAACTGCTGCGCGGCCTGAGCGAACGCATCCTCGGCCATCAACGCCGATCCGCCGATGAGGATTGCTTGCTTCAAAAACTGCCGCCGGTCCAGCGTCATGACATCTACCCCTGGCCTTCATTGCTGCGTTAAAACAGCAAGACTCCGATACAACCTACTGACTTTTCTAAGTCATACTGGCCGTGACGTCAATCGGAACAAAGCGGGAGCTTTGTGATTTTATGAGGCGCTACAGGGGATTGCGGTCCGGTCTTAACCTTGCAAGTTGAGCTGGATCTTAACGGTCGGTATCGGCAGCATCGCCATCGGCCAGCGCTTGCAGGCGGGCGCGGCGGTTGGCTTCAAATGCCTCCAGCACAGGATCCAATAGAGGGATACCGCCCGCCACCGGGGGAGCGACCGCATGAAAGCCTGCCGCGGGAATTTCGAACGGCGCGGGGGCCTCAGCCAATCCTGATGCGACGTGCGGCATGGCAGAACCTAAGCCGGCAAGAGCGCGAAAGTAAAAAATCGAAAAAACCCGAATGGCCGACGCGAGACTTGCCCCCAACCGTCGCTGATCGACCAGCGTTAGCAAATTGGAGAGAGTACATTCTTCGCGTTTACACACATCGGTCAGCGCATCCCAAATGGCCACTTCGACGCTGATACTTGTCCGTCGCCCCGACACAATTACAGTCCGGCGATGACGGGCGCCTTCATCACTATCACTGGTGGTCACTATCCTAGGTTCCTATTGTCATTTGTTCCAAAACAAGATCGCTTCATTCTAAAGCACTCTGTTCCGGCAGGGTGCCTTGAGCCAGGGCAAAGAAAAGCCCGCACCTCATTGTGTGCGGTACACTGCCGTAACTCCCCATAAAACTCAAGGAAAACAAGATAATTTACATCAATTGAAGCTAATAAGCTTTCTACTCGCAATTCCACTCCAAGCACATGCCCATGGGTTCTTTTACGTGCCACACCTTATAGTGTTAACAGAAGAATTTTAGCACAATAGGTGCGCGGTTTTGGTTATAGCATTTGGTTGTAAACGCCATTTGCATTCTCTCTCTTCAAGATTTTATTACATATCGCGTGACAATTCAGTCACATTAATAAATTCGTACTTATACAGTTTCGATAAAGTAGCCCAAAAATAGATGGCGAGGTTTCCCTCGCCATCACCTTACTACTCGTATTCAGCCCAGGTTTTATCTTCGGAGTGACTGTAAAAAATTGAGATTTTCGAAATTTCGCACAAGTTAAAATTATACCATTCGGCCGGCGTATTATCATCGTATACGACTTTTACGTCGTAAGAACAGACTTGGTTTTTTTTCGGAAAGGTAATATTTACCCATGCCCCATTCTTGAGAACGTCCTGCCCAAGAATATCTTCCTCCCAATCATTGCTTTTCGAGGGCGCGACAAAGACCTTATCAATGGTGTAACCAGTCTTATTGGTCAGCCGAAAATCTTGCTTAGATTGCGCCTGAGCAATATTTGCGCTCAGCAAGAAAGTAGCCGCGATGGCAACAGAGACAAAACGCATGACATCCTCACAAGGTTATTATGATGGTTTCCTTCTATAACGCATTCTGGTTGATTTATAAATAGGTTCCTATTTTTTCTACTCATCAAAAAAGCGCATTCAACCGGAAGCTAATTTTAGTATTTTTAACCTGTTAAGGCTTTCAGGCAGCGTGGAGCTTACCCTCTCCTATAGTCTATAAATTTTATGGATTGACTGGATTAAAAATCCCATCCACACTTTGGGCATGCGCTTAACCAACGCATAGTAAATGTTCTTTAAGCCCCCGATCGCCCCTCTAGGCTTGACCGAGGATATCCAGGTGACAAACGCCCAACGCTTTGCAGTGCAACCGACTCCGGCCGTGAACGCCGGGGCCTGTTGCTGTTGCCAGGGTTGTCGGGCGTAACGCCTCTGCGGCCCCTCACATTGGGGCCTCTCTCCCCCTTCCCCTGAGTTTATTGTGACCACACCTCCGAAATTCGGCGGTGTATCCCTTTCCAAAAAAGGATTCTCTCCATGGCCCGCACGCATTTTGCGCGGCGGCCCGTGCTGGCGGGGCTGTTTGCCCTGTCGGCCTCGGCGCTCGCCCTCTCTCTTCCCGCCCACGCCCAAGATGCCACCCCGAAAGAGGTGCGCATCGGTTATCAGAAGAGCGGATTGCTGATTCTCGCCAAGCAGCGGAAATCGCTGGAAGCGCGCCTCAACCCGCTCGGCATTCAAGTGAAATGGGCCGAATTCTCCTTCGGCCCGCCACTGCTGGAAGCCCTTGGGCTCGGCAGTGTCGATTTCGGCACCACCGGCGACGCGCCACCGATTTTCGCCCAGGCCGCCGGGGCGAACCTGCTCTACGTCTCGGCGCAGGAAGCCGCCGGATCGGGCGCGGCAATTTTGGTGGCTGAAAACTCCCCCATCAAAACGCTCGCCGATTTGAAGGGTAAGAAGGTCGGTTTTGCCAAAGCCTCCTCCGCCCATAATCTTACCATCGCGGCGCTGGAGAAGGGCGGCCTGACCTATCAGGACATCGAGCCGATTTACCTGCCGCCCGCCGATGCGGCGGCGGCTTTTGCGCGCGGCTCCATCGACGCCTGGACGATCTGGGACCCCTATTTCGCCATTGCGGAGAAATCAAAAAACACGCGCATCCTGTCGCTCGCCAAGGGCATCGTGACGCAAAACTCCTTCTTCCTGGCGAATAAGGATTTCACGGCGAAATACCCTGAAATCGTCAGCGCGATTAATGGCGTTTTGGCCGATACCGCCAAATGGGCGAGCCAGGACCAGGAGGCGGTTGCGGTTGCCCTCGCCGACATCACCGGCGTCGATCTCGCATCCCAGCGCCGTGCCGTCGCCCGCACCGAGTTCACCGTATCGCCCGTTTCCCCGGCAGTGGTGGCCGAGCAACAGCGCATCGCCGACCGCTTCCATCGCCTGAACCTGATCCCGAAGCCGATCCGTGTGAAGGACATCGTTTGGACCTGGACGCCCGCAAGCTGACCCTTCCCGGCTGGCAGCGTCCCGGTAGAGCGCGCGGGCTGCGCCCGTTTGCGAGAGCGCCCGCGCGCCCCCTTTTTTTACAGAAAGTGTCGATCATGAGCATTACTCCCCTGAAGCCCCTCGATATCTTCTGGTTCATCCCCGTCAGCGGCGACGGAACCTACCTCGGCACGCTCGACGGCCACCGCCCGGCGGATTTTGACTATCTGAAGCAGATCGCCCAGGCCGCCGACCGCTTGGGCTTCGGCGGTGTGCTGATCCCGACCGGCAAATCTTGCGATGATCCGTTCATCACCGCCGCAGCTTTGGCGAGCCATACCCAGCGGCTGAAATATCTCGTGGCCTTGCGCCCCGGCATTCTCTCCCCCACGCTGGCGGCGCGGCAGGCAGCGGCCTTGGACCGCATCAGCAACGGGCGCTACATCGTTAACATCGTCACCGGCGGGAATGCGACTGAGCTTGCGGGCGACGGTATCTTCCTACCCCATGACGAACGCTACGATCACACCGCCGAGTTTTTGACGGTTTACAATCGCCTGCTCGCGGGCGGCACGGTCGATTTCGAGGGCAAGCACTTGAAGGTGCGCGGCGCGAAGCTTGATTTCCTGCCAATCCAAAACCCGCCGCCGGTCTGGTTTGGCGGCTCGTCCGAGCCGGGCCAGGAAGTCGCCGCCGATCACGCCGACGTTTACCTCACCTGGGGCGAGCCGCTGGCGCAGGTGAAGGAAAAGCTGGAGGCCGTGCGGGCGAAGGCCGACGCGCGCCGCCGCAAAATCCGCTTCGGCTTGCGCCTTCATCTCATCGTCCGCGAGACAGAAGAGGAAGCCTGGGCCGCCGCCGATGCGCTTATTAGCAAAATCCCCCAAGCCGCCATCGACGCCGCGCAAAAGAAATTTGCCGAGGAATCGGATTCCATTGGCCAGAAGCGCATGAGCGCGCTGCATAAGGGCGGCTCGCGCGCGGCGCTAACGATTGCGCCGAACCTTTGGGCCGGGATCGGCCTTGTCCGGGGCGGGGCGGGCACCGCCCTGGTCGGAACCCCCGCCCAGGTGGCGGAACGCTTGCGCGAGTATCAGGCGCTCGGCATCGAAACCATCATCGCCTCCGGCTATCCGCACTTGGAGGAAGCTTATAAGGTGGCAGAACTGCTGTTCCCCGCCCTCGGGATTACCGCCAACACGGCGCGCGCCCACGCAACGCAACCGGGCGAATTTGGCGTCAGCGGCACGGGCATCGTTCCGGCCCGCGCCTCGGCCTCCTGAGGTGGCGATGACCAGCGTCACCGATCCGACCCCCCTGGCCTTGGCCCCACCGAAACGCCGCGTCGCCCTCCCCAATCTGCGCGGATTGGGGCAAGGGCTAATTCCCTGGCTGCTGCCTGCGCTCATTCTGCTGGCGTGGGAGATTTCCTCCCGCCTCGGCAACCTATCGGCGACGCTGCTGCCCGCCCCGTCGGACGTGATCGCGGCGGGTTTGCGCCTGACGAAGACCGGCGAGTTACAGAATCACCTGCTGGTCAGCTTCGGGCGGGCGATTTCGGGCCTCGCGCTCGGCGGCTCCCTCGCCTTTCTCTTCGGGCTGGCGAACGGCCTCTCCCGCCTCAGCGCGCGGTTGACCGACACCAGCATTCAGATGATCCGCAATATCCCGGCGCTCTCGCTGATTCCGCTGGTGATTCTATGGTTCGGCATCGAGGAGGCGGCAAAACTCTTCCTCGTCTCGCTCGCCGTCTTCTTCCCGATCTATGTGAATACCTTCCACGGCATTCGCACGGTCGATGCGCAGTTGGTGGAGATGGGCCGTTCCTACGGCATGCGCTCCTGGGATCTCTTTTGGCGCGTCGTGCTGCCGGGCGCTTTGCCGTCGATTTTCGTCGGGCTGCGCTATGCCCTGGGGCTGATGTGGCTGACCTTGATCGTGGCCGAAACCATCGCGGCGCAATCGGGCCTTGGGTATCTCGCCATGCACGCGCGCGAGTTTATGCTGACCGATGTGGTCGTGCTCGCCATCGTTATCTACGCGCTGCTCGGCAAACTCGCCGACAGTATCGCCCGGTTGCTGGAGCGCAAAACGCTGCGCTGGCACGCCGCCTTCCAGAAGGATTAGCGCGATGACCGCTCTCCCCAACCCCCGCCCCGTTGCCGATCCTATTGTCGGGCGCGGGATCGAAAAACACTTCGGCGATCAGCCGGTCTTGCGCGGGCTCGATCTCGATATTCCCGCTGGCCAGTTCGTTGCCATCATCGGACGCAGCGGCTGCGGTAAAAGCACGCTGCTGCGCCTGATCGCCGGGCTCGACACGCCCACCGGCGGCAGCGTGGCCGTGGGCGGAGACAGCGCCGAAGCCGCCTCGGCCACGCGGCTGATGTTCCAAGAACCGCGCCTGCTGCCCTGGGCCTCGGTGTTGCGGAATGTCGAAGTCGGGCTCGGCCAGAACCGCCGCACCGCCGGGGCTTTGGGCCGGGCCATCGATACGCTGAAATCGGTTGGGCTGGAGGCGCGCGCCCATGATTGGCCCTCGGTGCTGTCGGGCGGACAAAAACAGCGCGTCGCCCTCGCCCGTGCCCTCGTCAGCCGCCCGCGCGTCCTCGCATTGGATGAGCCTTTGGGCGCGCTCGACGCCCTCACCCGCATCGAAATGCAAGGGCTGCTGGAACGGGTTTGGCGCGACCAGGGCTTTACCGCCGTGCTCGTCACCCACGATGTCTCGGAAGCCCTCGCGCTGGCGGATCGGGTGATCTTGATTGAAGACGGCGGCATCGCCCTTGATCTGGAGGTCTCCCTCCCCCGCCCGCGTCGGCGCGGCTCGATTGCCCTGGCGCAATTGGAAGAGCGGATTCTTAAACTGCTGCTGAAGCATGATCCAGGCGTGCCGGAGTATGTGATTTAGCGCGAGGGGGATAAAATCGGTGCCGGATGCCTACAATCAAAGATAGGCACCCTTATTTCCGAAGGCCCCAAATGACAAACGCCCGCCCTTCCTATGGTTGGACCTCCATCGCGCTGCATTGGATCGGTGCCGCCGCCCTCATCGCTTCCTTCATTACCGGCAATGCCTTGGAGGAGGCGACGCGCGAGGCGCGGCGGGAGATTTACGCCAATCATCTGTTCTGGGCGACATTGTTGGCGGTGCCGTTGCTGGCCCGCGTGCTCTGGCGGCTGCGCGACGGGTTCAAGACGACCAGCGTGCAGCACCCCGCCCTGAATTTTCTCTCCAAAGCCGTGATGGTCGGCTTTCTGATCTGCATAAGCGGCGCGGTGCTGACCGGGCTTATTCTGCCCTGGAGCGGCGGGCGGGCGCTGGTGGTTGGGCTGATCTCGATCCCCTCCCCCGTGGCGGCGATGCCCGCGCTGCATAAGAGCCTGGAGGGGATTCACGGCCCGCTGTCGCACCTGTGGATTCCACTGCTCATCCTGCATCTCGCCGGGGTGGCCAAGCATGTGCTGGCACGGGATGGCGCGCTGAAAGGCATGATCCATCCGCGCTCAGAGGGTGTTTAGGGCAGAACCCCGAAAATCCACCCTTCCTCCCGCTGCACGGCCTCGCGCTCAGCGGCGGGAAGGCCGGGAAGCGTGAAATAGGGGGTGAGGTCGGTTTCAGCCGCCCAGGTACAGAGCCCCGCCACTTGCCGCGCGTCCTTTACCAGGCCCGCCGCGCCCAGATCGGGCCGTTCGGCGGGCACGGGCAGCAGCGACGGGAAAATCTCGGTGAGGGTGATCTGCGCCTCGGGCACCGAAACCCCGGTCTCGAACGGCCAAACCCGGCAGTGCGGGGCCAGGCCGGGCTCGTGGCGCAGGCGGAAGAGAAACGGAATCCCCATCAGGCTTTGCCCGCCGACGCTGCCGGTGGTGAACAGCTTCCACGGCGAATGGGCTTTGCCGAGTTTTTCGGTGAGGCGCGTTTCCGTCAGCCCCCAGGCCGGGTTCCAGGGCGGACGCCGCATGGTGAGGTCAGGCCGCGCGGCTTTCGCTGGGCAGGACCAGAAAGGGCCGGGCGGGGCACCGATGCGCCGGTTCAGGGCGGCGGCGACGGTGAAGCGGTTATTGCTATTATCCGGCCCGTCTTGAATGGTGCGCGCCAAGAGCGCCCAGATCGCGGCCCAGGGCGGCCCATCAAGCTGAAGCGCCTGGGCGAGGCCGCGCGGATAGGCGAAAGCGAAATCGAACCCCGCCAGCACACGCCGCCCGGCTTGCGCTTCCGCCGTGAGCAGCGTCACCAAATCGCCATAGAGCGCGGCGCGGGTCGGCGGGTTCCACAGGCGCGGCAGCGCTTCGCCCCGGCGCAAGACCGCCATCCACAGGCTATCCGCGCCGGTTTTCGGCACGGCGGCGGCGCTCCAGTCGATCATCACCAGCGTGTCGAAAGCGCCCATCCTAACCCCGCTGTTGCGCGACCGCCCACAGGGCATCCAGGTTGAGATGAGTTTCTAGGTGATCGGCCAGCCCGTCCAGCACGGTTTCGATCTTGGCCTCAAATCCCGCCGAAGCCCGGCGGTCGGGGCGGAAGCGGGCGAGAAAATCGGCGCGAAAGGCGTCGCTGGTAAAAAGCCCGTGCAGATAGCAGCCGCTGGCGCGGCCATCCCGGCTTTGCGCCCCATCGGGCCCGTGGGGCAGTAGCAGCAGCGGGCGCGCGGTATCTAGTCCCTCGGTCCGACCAATGTGGATTTCATAGCCCGAGACCGGAAGTCCGGCGACCGTCGTCCCTTGGGCCGGGCGCAGAATCTTATCGCCCGCGAGTGTCGTTTCGACATCCAGCAATCCAAGCCCCGGCTGAGAGCCCTGCACGCCCTCGACGCCTGCCGGATCATGCACCCAGCGCCCAAGCATCTGATAGCCGCCGCAGACGCCGAACACCGCGCCGCCGTGGCGGTGGTGGCTGAGAATATCGAGATCCCAGCCCTGCGCGCGCAGGAAGGCGAGATCGGCCAGGGTCGCCTTGGTGCCGGGCAGCAGGACCACATCCACGTCGCGGGGAATGATCTGCCCCGGCGGAATAAAGAGAATCTCCACATCCGGTTCGGCGCGTAACGGGTCGAGATCGTCGAAATTGGCGATTCTCGAAAGCATCGGCACGGCGATCCGGAGCGGGCGGTCGGACGCCGCCGCTGGGCGCTCCAGCACCACCGCGTCTTCGGCGGGCAGCAAGGCAACGTCGCGGAACCAGGGGACTACGCCGAAACTGGGCCAGCCGGTGCGCGCCTCAATCGCGCGCAGGCCGCCGTCGAACAGGCGCACATCCCCGCGAAATTTATTGACGATGAAGCCTTTGATTTGGGCGGCATCCGCAGGCTCTAGCACGGTTTGCGTGCCGATTAAGGCCGCGATCACCCCGCCCCGATCGATATCGCCGACCAGGACTACCGGCACCCCGGCGCGGCAGGCAAAGCCCATATTGGCGATGTCGTTGGCGCGTAAGTTTATTTCCGCCGGGCTGCCCGCACCTTCGACCAAAACCAGATCGGCCTCGGCTTCGAGATGGGCGAAACTCTCTAAGACCGCGCCCAGCAGTCGGGCTTTCAGCGCCTGATAATCGGCGGCTTCGGCGGCGGCCAGCGCTTTACCTTGGACAACGACCTGCGCGCGCCGGTCGGTTTCCGGCTTCAATAGAACCGGGTTCATATGGACCGACGGGGCCACCTGCGCCGCGCGCGCCTGCAAGGCCTGCGCCCGGCCAATCTCGCCGCCGTCATCGGTCACGGCGGCATTATTGGACATATTCTGCGGCTTGAAGGGGCGCACCGAAAGCCCGCGCCGGGTAAAGGCGCGGGCTAGGCCTGCGGTGAGCAAGGATTTCCCCACGTCCGACCCGGTGCCTTGCAGCATCAGAGCCGGGGGGCGCGGGCGGGAGGGCATTATTCTTTGCTGTTGAGGGCGGCTTTCAGCGGATTGGAGCCAAAATTCTCAAACTTGCGCTCCACGACAATCGCCCGCGTGGTCGAACCGCTACCGTAATAGGCATTGTTCCACTCTTCGCGCGGCGACAGAACACTGCCTTCGAGCGAGCCGCCACCAAACAGCCCGGAGGCTTTGCTATAGGTGTAAATATCGGCGGACATATTGGCTGTGGTCGAGGCTTCAACCCCCGCGCCCACCGGCCCGACCGCAACCGACGCATCGGCACCGAGCTTCATCGAGTTATTCAGAATTTTGCGCAGGCCGCCTTCGTTCATGATGATGAGCATCACTTCCGACTGCTGCACGCCGATTTGCAACCCGAGCGAGCCGGAGCCCATGCCGAAGAAGGCGGGCGACGACCAGGTGCCGTCCGGCCCCTTGACCATCAGCACGCCGTTACCGCCTTCGCCGCCCAAAATGAACCCGGCTTTGAAAAGGTTCGGGAAAATCATCACGCCGTAGGCGCGTTTTAGGAGATTATTGATTGGCTTGCCGAGGTTGGCATCGGAGCGCAGGCTATCGACGCTGATCTTAGCGCGGTCCACCAGTTCCTGCTGATCGTTGGCCAGCACCGGCTTTACGACCATCATCAGGCCAAGCATGAGGCTCGCGGCCAGGGCAGTTATGCGGAACATCACTCTCTCTCCTTACACGTATCGCCTTCAAGGGGCTGCACTTTTCTAGCCCGGCAATAAGACGATTGTAAGGCGCTTCTCTTGAGGGAAAGCGCCGGTCCTTGAAAATCAGAACCGGCGCACGCCCTTATGGCATTTTCAGATTCACTTTGTGACGAGCACTAACGTTAAGGGCTTTCAGCATGGCCCCATAATGCTCCTCAATCAGCGCGGCCTGACGCCCATTCTGCTTGAGCAGGGCAAGCCCCTCCCCAAGAGGTTTGGCTAACTCTGGTTCGCTGCGCGGCAAATAGAAATAGCGGTCGTTCTGATACACGAGCAACAAGTTCTTCTCGATGGCAAGTTCAGGATTGGCGGCAGCTTCAGTCTGCACTTCCGTTACGCCCCGCGCCATGTAATCAACTTTACGCTGCCCCGACGCGAGCATCTTAAAGAGGGCGCGCCATTCGCCGTCTTGCTCAAACGTTGGCAAGCCGTTGGCCCCCCATAGTTTCACGTCGAACCAACCTTGTCCGAACCCACCTACCATACCCGTAGCGCGCAGATCATCGACTGATTTGAGCGCCGAAAACTTATTTTCATCGGCGGGTCGGATAAGCAAAATGCGCTGGCCGATCAAGCCGTTCGTCAAGGGCTGGTCAATCCGAATGAATTTCTGATCTAAAGTATCGTTCCTGAGGAAGAATTGAACATCTAGCGTGCCGTCTTCCAACTGCTGAATCAATCGACCTTGCGGCAAGTCAAAGCGCACATTGAGCTCTTTCGGCTGCCCAGCAGCGGCTAGTGCTTCAGTGAGCAGAGCGTGAAAATAAGCATGGCTCTTGTCGGCAAAGCCCACGACGTTCAATTTCTGAGCGGACGCCACAGGGCTAGACAGTACACACCCAACGAATAGCAAAGTCTTTATCAACCTCATCATCCCCTCCAAAACTATGCAGATCCCGGGAACTTTCCGGGTCTTTTATTTTTTACGCTAAAAAAATTACGCAACAATTAAACTTCGACTCGCTTTTATCGATATGGCGCAAAGCACTCTTTTTATCGGCGTCTATTCTCCAATCGATGCACCGGTTAGCCAAATCATAAATTTGATGCTATAGGACGGCACTGAAACGAAGAGAGAGAAAGACGATGATGGATCCTCGGGCTCCACACGCAGCCGTCGCCGACGGTTTGGAAAGCTTTACCGATGCCGATGCCGCGCTCGCGCGCATTCAGGCGATTTACGATGGATCTGCCGACACCATCCGCGCGGGCTTCGATGCCCTCGCCAAAGGCGAAACCCAGGCCCCGCAAGCCGCCCTCTATCCCTATCTCGGGATTACCGTGACCGCCGCCGATTTGCACCTGGACGCGCGCTTCGCCTATGGCGCGGCGGTCGATCCCGGTGCTTATGGCACCACGCTGACGCGGCCCGCGCTGCTGGCGGATTACTACCGTGAGCAGATTACGCTGCTTTTGCAAAATCACCGCGTTCCGGTCTATGTCGGCACCAGCCGCCGCGCCATTCCGCTGCCGTTCGTGATCGAAAACTCCACGGCGGATGTGACCGAAACCCAAGTTCGGGAAATGACGCAGTATTTCTCGCTGCCCGATCTCGCGGTGATCGATGACACCATCGCCAACGGCACTTATTTGCCGAGTGATGGCCTGCCGCGCCCGCTGTCGCTGTTTACTGCCGAGCGGGTTGATTACTCGATTGCCCGCCTCAGCCATTATACCGCCACCGCGCCGAAACATTTTCAACGCTTCGTGCTGCTGACCAATTATCAGCGCTATGTGGATGAGTTTTGCGCCTACGCCCAGCGCGAAGTGGCGAACGGCGAGACCTACGATAGTTTTGTCGAACCCGGCGACGTGTTCACGCCCAACCCGCGCCTCACCGATCTGCCCGCCAGCGGCACGCCGCTCGCCAACCTGCCACAGATGCCCGCCTATCATCTCACCCGGCCCGATAAGCTAGGGATTACGATGATTAACATTGGTGTCGGCCCGTCCAACGCAAAAACGATCACCGATCATTTGGCCGTGCTGCGCCCGCATTGCTGGTTGATGCTGGGCCATTGCGCGGGCTTGCGGCGTAGCCAGTTCCTCGGCGATTACGTTCTCGCCCACGGCTATGTGCGCGACGATCAAGTGCTGGATAATGATCTTCCGCCCTTCGTGCCGGTGCCGCCGATTGCCGAAGTGCAGGTAGCGCTTCAGCAGGCGGTCGCCAAGATCACCGGGCTGGAGGGGGCCGATCTCAAAAGCCGCCTGCGCACGGGCTCGGTGCTGACCACCGATAACCGCAACTGGGAACTGCGCTTTAAGGAAATCTACGCCCGCCTCAATCAGTCGCGCGCCATTGCAGTCGATATGGAATCGGCCACTATTGCCGCCAACGGCTTCCGCTTCCGCGTGCCCTATGGAACGCTGCTCTGCGTTTCCGACAAGCCCTTGCACGGCGAAATCAAGCTGCGCGGCATGGCCAATGCGGTCTACCGCGAGCGGATTGCGCAGCATTTGGAAATCGGCATCGAAACCGTCGATATTTTGCGGGCCGAAGGGGTGCGCAAACTGCATTCGCGCAAACTGCGCAGCTTCGATGAGCCGAGCTTCCGTTAGGCGCTGCCGATGAAGGGCTGGGCGACCGGGCTTTTGGTCGGCTCGGCCAGCCTCTTCGTCGGGCTTAGCCTTTGGCCCGCGCCGCCCTTCTGGGTTCAGGCCGCGCGGGCCGCTGCCGAAGCCGCGACCATCGGCGCGCTTGCCGATTGGTTTGCCGTAGTAGCGCTGTTCAAACGCCCGCTGGGGCTGCCGATTCCCCATACCGCCCTCTTGCCGCGCAATAAGGCCCGGATCGGCGCGCGGCTGGGGCAGTTCGTCGGCGAGAAATTTCTTGATCCCGACGATCTCGCACAAAAGCTGACCGAGGCCGATCTGCCCGGCCATCTCGCCGACTGGCTCGATCAAGCCGAGGTTCACCAGGGGATTGCCGAGGCGGCCCTGTCGGCGCTGCCGGGGGCGTTGGACGCGCTGACCGATGCGCCGGTTCAAACGCAGGTTCAGGCGACCGTCGCCGGGTGGCTGGCGGGGCTCGATCTCGCTGGGCTAAGCCAGCGCGGCCTTGTCGGCTTTGTTGAAGCCGGGGGGCATCTGCCGCTGATCGATAAGGCCGCCAACTGGGCGTTACTCCAACTTGCCGCCGAAGAGCCGCGCATCAAAGCCTTCCTGCAAGAGCGCGCCGTGACCTATCTGGCCGGACAGATGGATTCGGGCCTCACGCGGCTCTTGCGCCTCAATACGA
>NZ_JBILQX010000094.1:0-12997 GCF_044372965.1 Elstera sp.
AGCTCTAACACACTTGTGGCTGACAAACCGTTGTCATGCAAGCGATAAGAGCCGCCGGACCCGTATCACAGCCCCCTTGGGTGAGGCGGCAAACTTTGCCCGGCAGACATTGCATAGCATAGTCGTGTAATCTTATCTAGTCACTTTCACACAATCCTGTAATACTATGATCAGAAACATAGTTTGACGGTGGCATAGGAAGTGCGTTATGGTTCGCACTATCGTGTGGGGAACCGAAGGACTCGTTTCATGGAATCGCCGATCCACATTGCTCTTTCTCGCCAGTCAGCCTTACGCCGGTCGCTTGATTCGAGCGCGAATAATCTCGCAAATGCGTCAACATCCGGTTACCGGCGCGAACAGCCGGTGTTTCAAGAATATCTGGCGCGAACGGGCACACCGGGGAATCGGCAAGCCATTTCGTACATGCAGGATATCGGCTTGTTTCGGGATTTCTCGGAAGGCACCTTAACCAGCACGGGCAATCCGTTGGACGTGGCCTTACGGGGCGATGCGTTCTTCACCGTCGGCCATCCGGCTCAGAATATGTACACGCGCAACGGCGTGTTTCATCTCGATGCCAATGGCCAGATTTCGACCGCCGACGGGTACCCCATTCTGGGCGAGAACGGTCAGCCGATCGCGGTGCCGCAGAACGAGCGCGGGCAGGTGATGATCGATAGCCAGGGAACCGTGACCTTCACGACAGCGAACGGCATTCAGGACCTCGGGCGCTTTGCGCTGGTCCGTTTCAATGACGAGCAAGCGCTGCGCCCGGCGGGCAATTCGATGTATATGACGGATCAAGAGGCCCTCCCCGCCCCTGAGACCGTTACGGCGCAAGGCTTCGTCGAAAGCTCGAATGTGAAGCCGGTGCTGGAAGTAACTCAGATGCTTGAGATTTTGCGCGACTATCAGTCGATGCAGAAGATGATTGACGCCGAAGGTGAGCGTCAAACCAACGCGATCACCAAAATCGCGCGGCAGGTTTAAGACACTCGCGTTAAGACCCGGCAAAATTTGACTGGTGGCGGTTAAGCCAGGAAAGAAGGATACCGAACGATGCGGTCACTGAATATCGGCGCGACGGGCATGCTGGCACAGCAGCTTAACGTCGAAGTCATTTCGAACAATATCGCCAACCTGAACACGACCGGGTTCAAGCGCTCGCGCGCCGAATTCCAGGATCTTCTGTATCAGAATGAACGGCGCGTTGGCTCCACCTCCTCGGACGCCGGGACCACGATCCCGTCGGGTATCCAGGTTGGTCTTGGCGTGCGCACGGCGGCGGTTTACCGCATGCACGAGCAAGGCAATATTCAGCCGACCAGCAATCCGCTCGATATCGCCGTGCAGGGCATTGGCTATTTCGCGGTCGATCTGCCGACGAACGAAATTGCCTATACCCGCGCGGGCTCGTTCCAGTTGAACGAAAACGGCCAGATTGTTACCGCCGATGGCTATCAGCTGCGCGGCCCCGGCCAGGTGCCGCAGAATGCCCAATCGATCACCATCAATTCCTCCGGGGAAGTGCTGGTGAAGGTTCCGGGGCAGACCCAGGCCCAGAACATCGGCCAGATCAACCTGAGCACCTTCGTGAACGAAGCCGGTCTTCAGGCGGCGGGCCAGAATCTGTTTATGCAGACGCAAGCCTCGGGCGAGCCGGACGACGGCGTTCCCGGCGTTGAGCAGCGCGGTACGATTCTGCAAGGGTTCCTTGAAACCTCGAACGTCAATATCGTCTCGGAAATCACTAATCTGATTACCGCGCAGCGCGCTTACGAAATGAACAGCCGCGTGATCGAAACCTCCGATCAGATGATGAGCACGCTCACGCAGATGCGCTAACCGCATAACTTCCTTGGCGTCCTAGCCGGATAAGGTGATCCCCCGAATGTGCCGCGCGCCGCGCTTTCTTCTCTCTCTCGTCGGGCTGCTCCTGACGCTGCTGATTGTTCCAATCGCAGCGCAGGCGGCGGCGACGCTGAAGAGTGGCGTGCAGGCGAGCGGCATTTTGGTGCTCGACAAGCCGGATGTGCGGTTAGGGGATCTGTTCGACGGCCTTCCAGTCGATATTGCCGCCCGCCCGGTGCGGGGCTTAGGGGTGCCGGAAAGCGGTATGGTTTTGGATGCCGAACGGCTAGAGGCAATTGCGCGGGAGAATGGTCTCTCCTGGCGACCTGCCTCGCCGACGCTGTCCATCCGGATCGACCGGCCCGTCGAGCAAATCGGTGAAGAGATGGTATTGCAGACCGTCACCCAGGCGCTTGCGGTTCAAGGGCATCCGACCGGGGAAATCCGCTTGGATACGCCCCCCGCCCCCTTCACGGTGGGCCGGGGCCAGGCGCGGCAAGGCTTGCGCGTGAGCGATCTGAGCTTCGATCCTAAGCTTTCGCGCTTTACGGCGCAGATCGGCCCGGCCGCAGGCGGGGAAACCCGCCGGGTTGCGGGCCGGGTTATCGCCATGGCTGACGTGCCGGTAATGACCCGCGCCGTAGGTACGGGCGAGGTGATTCAAGCCGGGGATGTGTCGATCCAACGCTTACGCGCCGATCAAGCGGGGCGCAGCTATGTGGTCGATCCTGATCGGATCATTGGTAAAACCGCCCGGCGCACGCTGCTCGCAGGCCAGCCGGTGCGCCCCGGCGATTTAAACGCGACGATGATGGTGCAGAAGAATGCGCCGATTACGGTAAATGTTGTGTCCGGCTCCATGGCTTTGGCCATGCAGGGGAAAGCGTTGGATGATGGGGCGTTGGGCGATATGGTGCGGGTTCTGAACATCCGCAGCAATAAGGTGCTGAGCGGAATCGTCTCGGCCCCCAGTACGGTGACGGTGCAGGCCACCGTCGTGACCATCGCCCCCGCCGCTTCTGGTGCGCGGACGAATTGATGAAGGTGAGCAGAAAGAGGCCGATGATGACACGCAGCCCCAAAATTTCGACCGAAGCTCGCCCCGCGACCGCCCGCAAGCGGATGGCCGTGCCGAGCGCGCTCCTGTTCGGGGCGCTGCTGCTGTCGGGTTGCAATACGCTCGATCGCCTTGAAGCGATTGGCAAGACGCAAGAGTTCACCCCGGTGGTCAATCCGTCGGAACAACCGAACTACCGCCCCATCAGCCTGCCGATGCCGCAGCCGGTTGCAACCGCGCGCCAGCCAAGCTCGCTGTGGCGCGTCGGCAGCCGAACCTTCTTCCGCGATATCCGCGCGCGCACTGTCGGCGATATCGTGACCGTGGTTGTCGATTTCCGAAACCGTTCGGCCTCCTTGGGCGGCGGGCTTAACCGCTCGCAGACCGACACGCAGGGTGCGGGCCTGAACAGTGCCGGCAGCCTCTTCGGTCTCGATATTCAACAGGCGCTCGGCGGGGCCGACCCCACCACCCTCTTCGGCACCAACAGCAATCTGACGTCGCGCCGCAATGCCACGACCAACGGCACCGACGCCGCTAATCAGTTGCGCCTTGCTGCCGTGGTGATGCAGACGCTCCCCAATGGCAATATGGTCATTCAGGGCCGTCAGGAATTCCTGGTGAATTACGACATGCGCGAACTGCTCGTCAGCGGCGTCATTCGGCCCGAAGACATTAGCTCGGGCAATACCATCGAGTACGATAAGATCGCCGAAGCCCGTATTGCCTATGGTGGTCGCGGCCAGGTGAAGGATATCGCTCAGCCGCGCTATGGTACGCAGTTCATGGATATCATTCTGCCGTTCTAAGGTTTCGGCTCCGGCAGAAAACCTAAAGCCCGCCTCTCTCCACGAGACGGCGGGCTTTTCATATCGGCGGGTGGATCTTTGCTAAAAAAAGGGCGGCACTCGCGCGCCGCCCTTTCTCAATCTTCAGCACTGCCCGCGACTATTCCTCGCGGTGAGTGCGCTCCATGCGCTCATGACGCTCTTGAGCGTCGACGCTCAAGGTGGCGATCGGGCGGGCTTCCAGGCGTTTGATGCCGATCGGCTCGCCGGTTTCCTCGCAATAGCCGTAGCTATCATCGTCGATCCGGCGCAACGCGGCGTCGATCTTGCTAATCAGCTTGCGTTCCCGATCCCGCGTGCGCAATTCAAGCGCACGATCAGTCTCCATGGAGGCCCGATCGGTCAAATCAGGTTGTTGCAAGCTCTCTTCCTGCATGTGATGAACCGTCTCGGAGGACTCGTTCAATAATTCTTCCCGCCAATGCAAAAGCTTTTGGCGAAAATATTCACGTTGCAGTTCATTCATAAACGGTTCGTCATCACTCGGACGGTAATCCGGTGGCAACGCAATTCGTGACACTTGTGACGTCATTCGAGTTCCCTCGATCCCCCTTCAGCAAGGCGCGCGGAGTATAGGGGGAGTCGGTTCAGGGGGCAATGGGCACAATTGCGAGATAATCGGGGGGGAATTTTAAGGGGGAAGCGTGCTAGCGCACGGCTTTACCCCTCAATTACCCCTTTTGGTGGAACAGAAGCCCGGTTCGCTTGGCTTTCGCGCTCCATTTCCAGCTTTGCGAGTTCAACTTGTGCCCGTAAATCGACCTCGTCCAGCACCTCCAATAGCTTGGGGTCCGAAACAGTTTCGCGTGCAAGGGCGAGTTGATCGACGAGATTGACGAGCGCGTCGCCCGAAATGACGCCCAGCAAGAGCCCATGTCGGATCTCGTCGAGCCCGTCCAGAATCGCCTCGGCCCGGTGTCGGGAACGGCGCCGCCGCTGGGGCTCGTCGCCAATCGGATCGACCGTGAGGATTGGATTAACACCAGAGACCGGGCGCGAACCCGTCGTTGGCGCGGCGGCGGGGGCCTCCTCGGGCGCAAGCAAACGCGCAAAAGCGTCCGTCCGCGCGGAATCGGCGGTTTTGTCGGTCCGGCGCCCCGAGGTAACGGGGGCTGTGTCTTTGGGTCCTTGAATACGCATAACTCAACCTTACCACGATCTGTCTTACGCGTCCTATCGGCGCATCCTGCCGCCCGTGAGGAAATTTTTGCCGCCCGCGCGATGGATTTTCGACAAGTAAACTCAAAATTCTGTTTCTGAACAACCAATTATCGTATAGTGTTCAGGTTGGCACAGAGATCGCTTGTCGGGGATGCGCGGCAGGCCAAATTCTGGCTCCGGTTCGTAAGAGATGTATAGGGACGCCAAACATGGGCATGAAACGGCACTTTGACCAGGCCTTCGCATGGCGGCGCGGACTGCGCGTAGCCCTCGCAACGGCATTTCTGGCGAGCACGGCCTGGGCGGCGACCTCCCTCACCCCGGCGGTGGCGCAAACCGTGCGCATCAAAGATGTCGCCAATTTCGAAGGCGTGCGCGAAAACCAATTGATCGGTTACGGTCTCGTCGTCGGTCTCAACGGCACCGGCGACAGTTTGAACCGCGCCATTTTTACCCGCGAATCGTTGCTGGGCATGCTGGAGCGCCTCGGCGTTAACGCCCGCACAGCCAATAACGAAATGCGGACGAAGAACCTCGCCGCCGTGATGGTTACGGCCAACCTGCCCGCCTTTGCCCGTCAGGGTGGCCGCATCGACGTGAGCGTTTCCGCCCTGGGCGATGCCACCTCCTTGCAGGGCGGCACCTTGCTCGTCACCCCGCTGATGGGCGCGGACGGCGAAGTTTATACCGTGGCGCAAGGGGCTGTTGCGATTTCTGGCTTCTCGGCACGGGGCGCAGCGGCGTCGGTCACGCGCGGCGTGCCAACCTCGGGCCGGATCGCCAATGGTGGCCTCGTTGAACGCGAAGTGGGCTTCGAGCTTGGCTCGCTCAACTCCGTGCGCCTGTCCATGCGCAACCCCGATTTCACCACGGCCCGCCGGGTTGCGACTGCCGTAAACGCTTTCCTCGGCGCGCAGGCGGCAAAGCCGCTCGACCCCGGCACCATCGAAATCACCGTCCCGCCGCGCTATCAGGGCGACACGGTGGCCATGCTGACCGATATCGAGAACCTGCCAATCCAGCCGGATATGGTGGCGAAAATCGTGATCGACGAGCGCAATGGCGTGATCGTGATGGGCGAAAATGTTCGCATCAGCACCGTCGCCGTCGCGCAAGGCAACCTCACCATTCGCATCACCGAAACGCCGCAGGTCTCGCAACCCAACCCGTTTGCGCCGGGCGCAACCGCGTTGAACGGCATCCCGGGGCAGAATAGCCAGACCTTCGGGGCCGACGGCCAAGTGACCCAACAAACCAACCAGCAGGGGCAGTTTGGCCAATTGGGCGGCGGGGCGCAGACCGTCGTTGTACCGCGCACGCAGATCGAAGTGGATGATCAGGCCGGTCGCCGCTTAGCGGTTCTGCCCTCGGGCGTCACGCTGGGCGAGTTGGTTTCGGGGCTGAACGCCCTTGGCGTCGGGCCGCGCGACCTGATTACAATTTTGCAAACGATTAAAGCCGCAGGTGCCCTGCAGGCCGATATCGAAATCCTCTAAGGCCGGTTGGAGCGCTCCCCATGACATCGACCCCCGCGACCCTCCCCGGCGCCACTCTTGCCGCCAGCCGCGACAAGGCCCTGACCTCCTCGCTGAACGCGCGCATGCCAACGACGGCGAATGAAGCCGTTGCCGAAAGGACGGGGCGCGAGTTCGAAGCGATGTTCCTGTCGCAGATGCTGCAACCGATGTTCGAAACGGTGAAAACCAACGATATGTTCGGCGGCGGCGCGGGCGAAGATGCGTTTAAAGGCATCTTGGTGGATGAATACGGCAAGATGATCGCCAAAGCGGGCGGCGTCGGTATTGCCGATCAGGTAAAGCGCCAGATTCTCGATTTCCAGGCGCGTCAGGAAACCGGCAAGCAAATCGCCGCAGCCGCGCCGCAAAGCGGCAGCGTGACCCTGTCGGTCGATGCCATGCGCGCCGCCTATAAGAAAGCCGGGGCGGCGGAGGGCACCGCCCCTGCAGCCACTGCGCCGCAACAGGCCGCCGTCGCGATTGAGCCGACCGTGGAAGCCGCCCCGCAAGCGCCGGTGAAGGTTCAGAAGCTGAAGGGTTAAGCCTGTGGCGGTCGCGCAGTTTGCGCCTGCCCTGCTGACCGAAACCTTTGACCGGGTGATTGCAACAACCGCCTTTGAGGGGTTGCAGGATCAGCCGGACCGGTTCATTCGCTATAGTGTGCGGCGGCGCGAGGCGGTTCGGGCGTTTCAGCCGGAATTACCTGCTTTGGTCCTTCTCTGGTCAGGGCGGAAAGAAATCAGCGTTTCCGGTCGTCATGCCGCGTGCGGCCCCGGCACGCTGACGCTGCTGCCCGCCAATATCGCCATTGATGTCGTGAACGAGCCCGATGACCGCACGGGCATTTATGCCGCCGCGATTATCCTGTTTCCGCTCCCCCTGCTCCAGCGCGTGCGCCTGCTGCATCCTACGGCTTTTCACCCGGTTGGGCTGGAAAGCCTCGATCCGCGCCACTGGCAGATTCCCGCCAGCGAGCTTCTGCAAGAGGCGGTGGCGCGGGTGCTAAGGGCCGTCAGCGCCGCCGATGTTCCCGCCGAGATTCTCGATCACCGTATGATGGAAGTGGCGCTGCTGCTGGCTGACCGGCCACTTCTCCCCGCCCGCGCCCTGTTGCGCGACGGGCAGGTGAGCGCCGCCGTGACCAGCCTGCTCAGCGGCGATCTCACGCGCGCCTGGACCGCCGCGAGCGTGGCGAGCCTTATCGGCATGAGCGAGGCGACGCTGCGCCGCCGCCTGGCGAGCGAAGGGGTTGGCTTGCGCGCTCTGCTCGGCACGTTGCGCCGCGCCCAGGCCGCCCGGCTGCAAGGCGAGGGCCTGAGCGCGCTCGACGCCGCCCTCGCCTGTGGCTTCCGCTCGGCGGCGGCGTTGCGGGGAAGCGCTATTTCACCGCAGGATTGAGGCTATAGGCCGCTTTCGCTTCGCCTTCGGCCAGAATATGGCCGCGTAAGGCCGGTTCCAGATCGGCCCAGGTGAAGCGGTCGGGCAGCGGTAGGGTCGGCACGTCAAGCGCATAGACGCGCACGCGATACTCGTGACGGCGCAAATCATTCAGCGGCGGGCACGGCCCGGCATAACCGCCCCAATCCCCCGCCATCTCCGGGTTTCCTGCCATGAACCCGGCAAAGCCGCTCTGCCCCCGTCGGCCGTAAGCGGTGCGCGCGAGCGGCAGATTGCCCTTCACCACCCCGCGCGCCTCAACCCCCTCGGCAAGCGCCGTGACCGACACGGGCACATCGGCCAACAGCCAATGGGGAAAAATTTGCCGGGGGGACTCGGCGGTAATCGTCACGCCCGGCTTGTTGTACTGGGAGAGGTCTTGCGGCACGTCCGGGTCGAGCATCACCAGCACATAGGACTGCGTACCCTTCGGCCCGGCCTGCCAAGACACTGCCGGGCTGACGTTCGGCCCAAAACCGCTTGGTGTGCAAAAAGCTTGGTCGGGCGCAAAGCGGCCATCGGGGCCGAGGTTGGCGAGGGTCACGCGCAGGGGCTCTGCCGCCAGGGCCGGGAGAGCGGCAAGGCTGGCGAGCAGGATCAGCGATAATTTTGTCATGGATCGGGTTCCTATCCTGGGTAAGGCCCTTACCCTGCCCCGCACCCGCCTATCGCCGCGCGCGGCAACCGATCAAAAACGCGGGCAATCCGATCAAACTTCCGCAAACCCGCAGCGCGCCAATCCATCCGCCATATGCGTCGGCACGGGGGCCGTGACGGCAATCGGCTTTTCCCCGAGCGGAAGCGCAATCGCGCGGGCCAGAAGCTGCAACCGTTCGCCCGCCAAGGGCTTCGGCCCATAAACGGGATCGCCGATCAGCGGCAGACCCAAGTGAGCGGCATGAACCCGGATCTGATGGGTTCGGCCCGTCAGCGGCTCAAACTCCAGCCACGCCAGCCCGTCCCCCCTCCCCAAGCAGCGCCAGCGCGTTTGCGCGCTCTGGCCGCTCGGATCGACCACCATGCGCCAGCCCGCCGCCGCGCTGGAGATTTTCAGCAGAGGCGCGTCAATCACCCCTTCCGAGGTTTCAGGCGTTCCGCGAACCAGCGCCCAATAGGTCTTTTGCACCTGATGCGCCGAGAACACCCGCGCCACCTGCCGGGCCGCCCGCAGGCTGCGCGCCAGCACGAGACAGCCCGCCGTATCGCGGTCGAGCCGATGGGCAAGGCGCGGCAGTTCCTTAAAGCCAAACGTAAGATCGGCCAGATAGGCTTCCACGCTCTCGGGCGTCTGCGGGCCGGGATGGCAGGCAAGCCCCGCCGGTTTATCGAGCACGATCACGCGCCCGTCGCGGAACAGAACCCGCGCCGCCAGACCAAAGCTCACGCAGGGCCACCGCGCCGAACCGATTTCACCACGCCTTGCGGGCGCTTATTCACCGTTAGAAACAGGCGGCCGACATACTCACCCAAAATCCCCAGCATCAGCAGTTGCAAGCCGCCGAGGGTGAGCACAATTGCCGCCAAGGAGGCCCACCCGGCGGGCGGGTCGCCAAACAGCCCTTCCAGCAGCACCAGCAGCAGCCCGAGAATCCCGAGGCCCGCCGTCACCGCCCCCGCCAAGGTCGCGAAGCGCAGCGGCAGAACCGAGAAATTCAGCGCCATCGCTAGCCAGAGGTTCACCAGGCGGCGCAGGGTATAATTGCTCTGCCCTTCGGCGCGGGCGAGATGGTTCACCTGGAGCGTGCCGATCTTCTGCGTCACTTGCAGAATCAGCCCGTCGACATAAACGAACGGCCCTTCATAGGCGGTGATCGTCCGGGCAACAAAGGCCGACAGGCAACGAAAGGACGAGAGATACAGGCCCTTGGGCTTATCCAGCAGCCGATCCGCTACCCAACCGTTAAAGCGACTGCCAAGATTGCGCCAGCTTTCGTGCTTCTTATCCGCATAGAAGGTGTAGACCACCTCATGCCCCCCCAACCGGCAGGCGTCATAAAGGCGCACCACCTCTTCCGGCGGGTTTTGCAGATCATCGTCCATCGTAATGATGTAGGCCCCGCGCGCGTGGCGAAAGCCGCTCATCACGGCATTATGTTCGCCGTAATTGCGGCTATGCTCGACCACGGTCAGTGGCACGGTGGCGGTTTCGGCGAGGGTGTGGCAGACGGCAAGGCTATTGTCGGGGCTGCCGTCATAGACCAGCACGATTTCGAGACCGCCTTCGACACGAAGCGCCGATAGCGCTTCAACCAGCCGCCCGACGGTAGCCGCGCCGTTATAAACCGGAACGACGATACTCAGCCCCGGTGTTTCCTCACGCATCCTTCACCGCCTCAATCAAAATCGATCCGCCAAAGGGCAGCCGCCCGCCCCGCCGAAGCCACGCCGTCTCCAATCCCGTCAACAGGGAAAACCCGGCGTCGACCAAGGGCGGTAGCGCCGATACGTCGCTCCCCTCGCTCGGCCACAGCTTACGGCGTAGGACCATTAGCGGAAACAGCAGGCTGTTCCAATAGCTGCTGCGCAGCGGGCGAAACCCGGCGTCGGTCAATTGCTGGCGCAGGCGCGGTTCGGTATAGCGACGGCTGTTATGCACCGCCCGATCATGCTCCGAGAGTAACCAATCATAGGCAGGGAGCGATAAAAGCACGCGCCCGCCCGGCTTTAGCGCGGCGTGGAACTCGGCCAAGGCCTTAGCCTCGTCTACCCCGGCATGACAGAGCACATCGGAGGAGGTGATGATATCGATGCTGGCGGGGGCAAAGGGAAGGCTGTTGATCGTCCCCCGCACAAAGGGCCGGGTGCAGCGTGCCTGCCCCCAAACCGCCGCTTTCCCATCGAACTCCAAGCCAATTGCCGCGATATCGGGGCGATGGGTGGCGAGATATTTCAGCCAGCCGCCGGTTCCCGCCCCCGCATCTAGCAGACGCAGGGGGGCGGCCCCGGGCGGCGGTAGCCATGTCAGCATGTTGCGGCGCAGGGCTTGGAACCACCAAAACTGGTCCTCGATTGCGGCCATGCGCTCATATTCAACCGCTTCCATTAAGCACCCGCCGCTAGTAATTCGCGGTGCGCCCGGAAACTGTCAAAATCGCGGATATAATCATCGGCCGCGAAGGGATAGTCGCAAAAGACCATCAGCAGCGCGGGCGTGGTGCGATAAGATTGCTCGCCCCAAATGGTGGGCGGCATCAACACCGCCTGCTGCGGATGGGTCAGGAGATGCCGCACCTCGCCGCCCAGGTGATCGCGCCCGACGAACTCGATTTCCCCCTGCAAGCACACCAGCACTTGGCTGCACCAGCGATGGGCATGGCCGCCGCCAGCGGTATCGGGCTGATCGGAGGCCACCGTAAAAACCCGCGCAATCGGAATTGGCAGATTAGCCCCCGTCTCAAAAATCGTCAGTACGCGGCCAGGAGCCGGGAACTGCGGAAAACTGAGGAGCCGGATCTGATCGAGCCCCGCCAACGGGGCCGGTTTGGGCGGCACGGGGGAAATTTGAGCACCCATTCAGCACAAACCTTTCAGCTTCTTCACACGACAACGCCTGTATCATGCCGTAAATTTGGGCGACGGGGGATGAAAACTCTGTAAGGCTTTATAAGGAAGAAACCCTGATGGCAGAGCGCAAGCTGCCGATTCTCTGTTTTCTGGTGGGGCTTCCCTGGCTGATTGCCGCGTTTTTTCCGCCCTTAAACCACGATAGCGCCGCTGTGCTCACCTGGGCGCAGCGGATGGTTGCGGGCGAGCGGCTTTATATCGATCTCATCGATGTAAATCCGCCGATGATCTTTTGGCTGAACCTGCCGCCTGCCGCCGTTGCGGCCTGGACGGGGATTTCCGCCGCAGTCCTTCTGGTATTTTGGTACGCGCTGCTGACAGCGGTCGGCCTAGCCCTGGCGTTGCCAAGCCTTACCCGGCGCGTCTCGCCCGGCGAGAACCTTGGGGTTATCGCCGCCGCCGTAGGGGCGCTGCTCGTTCTGCCTGCCCATAGTTTCACCCAGCGCGAACATCTGCTGCTTGCCCTCGCCCTGCCCTATCTCATTCATGCCGTCGGACGGGCGCAGGGCGAGGCCGACCGCAAAGCCTGGATCACGGCGGCGCTGTTTGCCGTCGCCGTGTGCCTCAAGCCGCATTTCCTATTGATCCCTGCGGGAATCGAGGGGTTCTTGATCGCACAACGCGGGCTGAAGGCCAGCCTGCGCGATCCCACCGTGCCGATTATGGCCGGGGTTGGACTTATGTATCTGCTTGCGGTGAAACTCATCACCCCCGCCTATTTCAGCGCGATTTTGCCGATGATGGCCGAACTGTATACAGGGGCCGGGGCCGATTGGCCGGCGCTGCTGTTCGGCGACCAAATACCGACGCTCGCCTTCGGGTGCCTGCTTCTCGGCGGGTTGACCTGGCGGCATGGGGTCGCCCCGCGCCTGCTGCTAGTCTTCACCGTTACCGCGAGTCTCGCCGGGCTCAGTCAAATGAAGGGCTGGGATTATCATTTCGTCGCGGCGCGCGGCGGTTTGCTGCTGCTGGTAGGTTGGAGCGTTGGGCATTGGCTGCACACGCCGGGCCGGGCGATGGGGGCAACGCTCGCCGCCGCCATCGCCTATGCCAGCCTACTCGCCCCGCCCTTCGCCCCGCAGCGCAGCTTTGCCGCCTCGCCCGCCGCCCGGCTGCGTGCGTTGATGGAGCAAACGGCCCCCGGCGGCTCGGTGCTCTGGTTCACGACCTCGCTGAAACCGCAGTTTTCGATTCTCCAAACCACCGGCGGGCAGTATCGGGGGCATTACATGAGCCTATGGCCGCTACCAGAACTCTACCCGCCGGACGGGCCGCCAGGGTTGCGCCCGCTGGCGAGCCTAAGCGGAATCGAGCGGGATCTGATCGCGACCACCGCCGCCGATCTCGCGCGCAAGCCCGATCTACTGGTCGTTACCGATGGTGCGTCCGAACCAGGTTTCGGCGCGCGGGCATGGGATCATCTCGCCTATTTCCGGCGCGATCCCCGCATTGCCGCCGCCCTGATGGCCTATGCGCCGGTCGGCACAATCGACGGCTGGACGCTCTACCATCGCCACTAAAAAGAAAGGCCGATCCTTGGAAGGACCGGCCCAGTCAGG
>NZ_JBILQX010000095.1:0-12925 GCF_044372965.1 Elstera sp.
TCTTCTGGAGCCAATCGGCAACATACCGCCAGCCGAGGCCGAAGAACGATACTACGCCATGCTGGACGCACCAGCCATGGCCGCATAACTTAAACCAAACGGTCTCCGGCAAACTCGGGGCGGTTCATAATGTGGGTCGGAGAGCCATTATAGTTTCACGCAATTCGGGCCAGAAACGGCGATAAAATCGGGCCGAAAGCCGGATGATTGTGGGCCGCTACACATAATCTGTGATTCCGTAAAACGGCTCTCCTTCATCCGAATATCCTCGTTCGAACGACCGAGAAAATTCTTCCTACAATCCTCTGCAATCAAAGGGGGGACTATCAGTCAAGCTTCTCCTGTTAGGCTAAAGTCAGTGAGATAAAATTTTTGATAAGAAAAGCTGGGCGCGTTCACTCTTGGCTTCAGTAAAGAAGGAAGTAGTTTCGGCGTCTTCCACAACTTCACCGCGATCCATGAAGACAACGCGGTGTGCCACTTTGCGGGCAAAGCCCATTTCGTGGGTCACCACCATCATTGTCATACCCTCGCGGGCAAGCTCGACCATCACATCGAGGACTTCATTGATCATTTCGGGGTCGAGGGCCGAGGTTGGCTCGTCGAACAGCATCGCAATCGGGTCCATCGCCAGCGCGCGGGCAATGGCAACGCGCTGCTGCTGACCGCCTGAAAGCTGCCCAGGGAACTTATGGGCGTGCTGGGAGAGGCCGACGCGCTCCAGCAGCATTTCGCCCTTCGCCATCGCCTCGTCCCGCGAGCGCCCAAGGACTTTTTGCTGCGCGAGGCAGAGGTTCTCGGTGATCTTCAGGTGAGGGAACAACTCGAAATGCTGGAACACCATACCAACGCGGGCGCGCAGTTTTGGTAAATCCGTGCCCGGTGCCTTCAGGCTGATGCCATTCACCGTGATCTCGCCGCTCTCGAACGGCTCCAGCGCGTTCACGCATTTGATCAGCGTGGATTTGCCCGAGCCCGAGGGGCCGCAGACCACCACCACTTCGCCCTTGGCGACCGTCAGGCTACAGTCTTTCAACACTTGAAAGGCCGGGCCGTAGAATTTGCTGACGTTGCTCAGCGTAATCATTGCACTCATGGGAAGTCTCCTGAAGCCAAGGTCAGCGGATGATGGCAATGCGCCGCTGCAACCGCTTCACCAGGGTCGAAGCCGTGAAGGAAATAATGAAGTATCCGGCGGCGGCGAACAGATACATCTCCACCAAGCGCCCGTCGCGCTGGGCCACTTTCGAGGCCGCCCCGAGGAAATCGGGAATCGACAGCACGTAAACCAAGGAGGTGTCTTGAAACAGCACGATGGTTTGCGTCAGCAGCACCGGGGCCATATTGCGAAAGGCTTGTGGGAGGATGACCGAGCCCATCACCTGCCGGTAGGTGAGCCCCAAGGCGTAGCCCGCCATCAACTGCCCGCGCGAGATGGACTGAATCCCCGCCCGCATGATTTCGGAAAAATACGCTGCCTCGAACAAGGTGAAGGTGATGAGGCTGGAGGCAAAGGCCCCCACCGCAATCGGCCGGTCGCTCTGCAACACCCATTGGCCGATATAGGGCACGAGGAAGTAGAACCAGAAGATCACCAGCACCAGCGGCAGGGAGCGCATGGTATTGACATAGCCCGCCGCTATTTTCGGCAATACCGGCAGCGAGCTGAGGCGCATGAGCGCGATCAAGGTGCCGAGTACAATGCCGCCCGCGGTGGCGAGCGCCGTCAGGGTCAGGGTGAAGACCAGCCCTTCTTTCAGCAAGTAGGGCAGGGCACGCCAAATAACATTGAAATCGAAATCGCTAAACATGGCGCTATTTCCCCTGTCCGTAGCCGGGAATTTTCACCCAGCGTTCCAGTGAGCGCATCGCCGCTGTTACCAGCAGGTTCAGCAGCAGATAAATCACCGTGGCGGCGGTAAACGCCTCGAACACTTGGAAGGAGAATTCCTGAATAGCGCGGGCGCGGGCGGTAAGTTCGATCAGCCCGATGGTGAGCGCGACCGAGGTATTCTTGATCGTGTTCAGAAATTCCGAGGTGAGCGGCGGCAGAATGATGCGAAACGCCATCGGCAACAGCACATAGCGATATGTCTGCGCCGTGGTGAGGCCCAAGGCGAGTCCGGCCATGCTTTGCCCGCGCGGCAGGGCGATAATCCCGGCGCGCACTTGTTCTGCCACCCGAGCCGACATGAAAAAGCCGATGCCGACGACGGCGGTGAAGAAGGAGGCGTTCGGCAGTTGCTTTAACCATAAGCCGATGGGGGCGGGGACCAGTTCCGGCAGCACGAAGTACCAGAGGAAGAGTTGCACCAGCAGCGGGATATTGCGGAAGAGTTCCACATAGGCATTGCCGAAACCAACGGTCCAACGGTTGGGCAAGGTGCGGATCACGCCGATGAAGCTGCCGAACAGCAGCGCCCACACCCAGGCGCAGGCCCCCGTCGCAATCGTCCATTTCAGGCCGACCAGCAGCATATCGAAATAAGTGCCAATGCCTTCCGGCGAGGGCTCTAAAAAGATGCCCCAGTTCCAGGTGTAATTCATGGTGGCCCGTCCTGTGATCACGCCCGCACGGGGAGGGGGGGATTACCCCCCTCCCCTCCGGCTCAAGCATCTCCCTAGGGGGGAGGGCGGGAGAATGCTTACGAGCCGTAGGCGTCGGGATCGGCGCTATCGGTCGGCTTGGTAAAGGCCCCTTTCAGGCCGGGGGACATGGGGACATTCAGGTTTAAACCCTTGGGCGGAATCGGCTGCTGGAACCATTTGGCGTAGGTCGCGGCCCCGGCTGGGCTGGTGTAAAAATCAGCCGTGGCTTTATCGACCAGTTTTTTGAAATCCGGATCGTCTTTGCGCAGCATGATCCCGTAAGGCTCGGGCTTCGAGAAAGCTTCGGCGCTCATTTGATAGTCGGCTGGAGCCTTGGCGTTGGCAACCAGGCTGGCGAGCAGCACATCGTCCATCACGAAAGCGGCGGCGCGGTCGGTTTCAACCATCAGAAAGGCTTCGGCATGGTCTTTGGCGGCGAGCACATTGATGCCCAAACCGCGCGCCGTATTCACATCGTTAAGCTGTTTGATGTTCGTCGTGCCGGAGGTGGACACAACGGTCTTGCCCTTCAGATCGTCGATCTTCAGGAGTTTAGCGCTCTTTTTCGACACGAAAGCGCTGGCGGTCAGATAGTGGGTATTGGCGAAAGCCACCTGCTTTTGCCGATCAAGGTTATTGGTGGTCGAGCCACACTCAAGATCGACCGTGCCGTTGGCGATCAGCGGAATGCGGGTGGCGGACGTGACGGGCGTGAACTTTACGTTCAGCGCGGGCAGCTTCAGGTGAACGCGCACGGCATCGACGATGGCGGCGCAAATATCCATGGCATAGCCGACCGGCTTTTGCTGATCGTCGAGGTAGGAGAACGGAATGGAGGAATCGCGGTGCCCGACCGAAATGGCGCCGACTTCCTTGATCTTCTTCAAGGTGCCGGTCAGCTCTTGGGCTTGGGCGGTGAAAGCAAGCGCCGTGGTTGCCAGAATAGCAAGGGTGGTGCCGGTGATGATGGAACGCATAGGCTCTTTCTCCTCTTCTCGGTGATGGTCCCCTGTTAGGGAAGTGCTGCCGTTGGCCGGTCAGCTTTTATCCGGTTTCTTTTTGAGTGCAGGTTTACGAACCGGATGAAGACTAGCAGGTTCCGCCTGTTTCAGCCCCGACCAGAGGCGATGCACGGCGGCCCTGCGATTGGTGCGGTCGCAGTAGGCGACAATACTGATATCCATGCCCCAGGCGTCGCCGCCCAGGGGGGTGAGCGTTTCGGCACTGGTGGGGGTGATGCCCGAGTCGGGCAACCACGCAACCCCATGCCCCGCAAGCGCCATTTCCCGCAGCACATCGGCCATATCGCTATCCATCACCGGGATGCTGGCGAGCGGGGCCGGGGCGGCGTCGATGATGGCATCGACAAGCCGGGCGAAATAGATACCGCGCGAATAGCGCAGCAGCGGCACTGGGCGGCGCGGCGTGCCAGGAAACTGAAGCTGACCGCTCGCCACCAGCGTTTTCGCGGCCCAGGGGCGCAGCCGATCCGTCTCGATCTGCACCTTATCGAAGCGGGCCATATCAAGGAACATCGGCTCCTGCGCGCCGTAGAAACAAATGGCGACATCGACTTCTCCGGCCACAAGCGCGGCCCCAAGATCGTGGATATTGCCTAGCATCAGGCTACACGTGAGCTTCTGGCCATCCGTCCACTCGGCCCACCACGACGGCAGGCGCGTGGTCGCGAGCGCGTAAGGAATAGCGATGCGAATATGGTCGGCCTTAGTCGCCCCACCGCCGGAAATCTCGGCCCGCGCATCAGTGAGCGTACGGGCGATTTCGGTCGCGTAAGCTGATGCGCCTCTGATCGGCAGATTTCCTGACAGCCCCTTTCTGGCGAAATTTGGTTAATGACGTTGTCTCATAGTAGCAGATGATGTGGGTCGGAGAGCCTTTGAAGTCTCATGCAATTCGGGCCAGAATCGGCATCAGGCCAAACCTCGGATGATTACGGCGCGGTACACATAATATCACCCCCAACGAGTTAGAACCGTCATTCAAAAAAATCAATCCACTGGCCCATTTGCTTCTACGACTGACAACCCGGTCACCGCCAACAGGATCGACAGCGCAATGACATCGGCGGCGATCCTGGCCTCATCAAGCGTCGCGAAGCTGGGAGCGATGCGAATGTTGCTGTCATTGGGGTCCACGCCATTGGGCCAGGTCGAACCGGCGACGGTAAGCGAAAGCCCGGCCTCGGCGGCGAGCGCAACCGCGCGTTTCGCAGCTCCGGGCACCGTCTCGATGCTGATGAAATACCCGCCATCAGGCCGCGACCAGGTTGCCGCGCCCGTCCCGCCAAGTCGGCTCTCCAACCCATCAAGGATCGCTGCGAACTTCGGGGCGAGCAGCTTACGATGCGCCTCCATATGCCGCCGCACGCCATTAGCGTCGCGCAGGAAGCGGACATGGCGAAGCTGGTTCAGCTTGTCGGGACCGATACTGCGCCGCCGTGCCCGGTCCATATACCACGCGATGTTCGCGGGCGAAGCCGCGAGGAAGCCGACACCTGCCCCGGCGAAGGTGATCTTAGAGGTTGACGCGAAGACCAGCGCCCGGTCCTGGTTTCCTGCCGCCTTACAGGCCGCAAGGATGGCTTTCGCCGTCTTTCGGTTGCCGCCGAGATGATGGACGATATAGGCATCGTCCCAGAGCAGACGGAAATCGCGCGCACCGGTCGACATCGCCGCCAACCGGTCTACCACGGCGTCGGACCAGACCTCGCCGGTCGGGTTGGCATAAGTCGGCACGCACCACATACCCCTGACCGCCGGGTCGCGGGCCAGGGCTTCGACCGTTCCTATCTCCGGGCCATCGGACGTGACCGGAACCGGCAGCAGGCGGATGCCTAAATCCTCGCATATCCTGTGATGCAACTCGTAGCCGGGAGCCGGGCAGAGGAAGGCGATCTCGCCTGCCTTGCCCCACGGCTCCTGTGAGCCCGGAACGCCCTTGAGTAAGGCCCAGACGATGACGTCGTGTATCATCGCAAGGCTGGAATTGCCGCCGGCAATGATTTGCTCCACCGGTGCGCCGAGGAAGGTGGAGAAGATCGCACGTAACTCGGGCAAACCCTGCGGATCACCGCCGTAGTTCCGCGCGTCCTCGCCCGAATCGAGCAGCGTGTCAGATGTATCAAGCAACGTCAGCATGGCGTTGGAGAGGTCGAGCTGCTCCTTCGCAGGCTTGCCGCGTGCGATGTTAAGCTTCAGACCCCGCGCCTTGAGGGCTGCGTGTTCTTCTTTCAGCCCGGCGTTCAGGACGCGCAGGCTTTCGGCATCCATCCGGTCGAGGGCTGGCATCGGGTTTCCTGTCATTCTAAAGGTCATTCGCCCGCGTGGAGCGCGGCGATGCGACGCCACATCTCGGGCGGGTTGGAATACATCGGCCAATGATTGCTGTCGGAGATCCCGGCCAGTGTCACACCATTGGCCTCGAGGTGGTTGAGATAGGAGAGGTGCGCGTTCTCCACCCCGTACATGAACATCTTCGAGCACGGCAGGCCGAGGAACTTGTCCATCAACCCGCCATTGTCGGAGAGATCGACCATGGAGGTGAAGATCGGCCGCACCGCGCCGGCCCGCACCTTATGACGCAGGCCGACGGCATAGAGCGCGCTGGCTAAAGCTGGCGCATGGCGGGTGCGCTCTATGAAATCGTCCAAGAAGCGCTCGGGGTCGTTAGCCGGATAATCGTGAATCTGACGGCTGAGGAAACAGTCCTCGGGCGCGATGTTGCCCTCGATGTTAATGAAGCTGAGCACGCGGTCTGGATCGGCATCGGCCAGCATCAATGCGGTCAGCCCGCCCATGGAATGACCGATCAGGTGGAAACGCTCGAAGCCGGCGCTGTCCAGCATCGCCAGCGCGGTCTCCATGAGAAAGGGCACCGAGATATGGGACAGGTCCGAACAGACCGTCTCGCCGCAGCCCGGCGCGTCATAGGCAAGGAACGGACGACCGGCGAAGGCGGAGTCGCGCGCCATGTCGGCATAGTCCTCTTTGGTCGAGCCGAAGCCATGAAGGAACAGGATCGGAGCGCCATCTCCGCCGCGTGAAAGCGAGGCGACCCGCAAGTCCACGCCTTCAACATCGATATGGCGGATAGTCCGTTCGAATGCCTGGCTCATCTCACGCCTCGCGCCATTTCGACAGGCCCAGCAGATCGAGCGTCGACTGCCCGGCCTCGAGCTTTTCCATCATCGCGGCTTCCTTGTCGGCGCGGGCTTGTCCGTTGGCCAGCGTGTCGGTCACAACGGAAGTTGGCAGCACTAGCACGCCATCATCGTCGGCCACGACCAGATCCCCCACCGCGACCGGCGTGCCAGCTAGGCTGATCGGCTGGCCGACCGAAGGCGCGCTCGCCTTGATCGTGCCGCGCATCGAGACGCCGCGCGCAAAGACCGGGAAGGCCCGTGTCCGAAGAGCTGCGATGTCACGCACGCCGCCGTCGATCACCAGCCCGGCCACGCCAGCGGCCTGAGCCGCCACCGTCAGCACCTCGCCCCAATAGCCGGCAACGAAGCCCTGCGCGTCGATGACCAGAACGCTGCCGCGCGGCACCTTCTCCATTGCTAGATGAATGGAGAGGTTGTCGCCGGGCGAGCATTGCAGCGGGAAGGCTGGCCCGGCCAGGACCGCGCCTGTCCAGACGGTCCGGATCGCGGGATCGACCGAAGAGGTGGCGATGCCTGATGCCTCGTAGAGCGTGGAGGTGCCCTGCCTGAGCGCCTGCTCCAGCGCGGCCTTGTCGTAAGTCCCGCTCATCAGGATTTCCTTTGCAGCGTGTGATAACCGAGTGCCTCGCGCGCCTCACGGATACTCGCGCCTCGCGCGATGCGCTCGCGGATCGCGGCCTCGACCTCTTCGATCTCACGGGCGGTTGCTGCCACCTCACGAGCGCGCTCGCGAGGCACGATCACCACGCCGTTGGCATCGGCCACCACAATATCGCGGCTCTGCACCCGCACGGTGCCGACACCGACCGTGCCCCCAACGTCTTCCGTCTGAACCCGGTCCTTGCCGGTGCGCATGAAGCGGCCCGCCGTGAATAGCGGATAGTTATCGCCAAGCGCTTTCGACACGTCGCGACACACGCCGTCGATCACCGTTCCGGCGATTCCGCGCAGCCCTGCATATTGGGTCATGATGTCGCCCCAGACGGTGCAGTCGGCGCGCCCATTGTTGTCGATCACTACGACGTCGCCCTCGGCCACGTCGTCGATGAAGTCTCCGACCGTGCCCGGCGGAACTGAGGCCGGGACGTATTTGACGGTGAAGGCCGGTCCGACCACCGGCTTCGTGTAGTCGGCCAGTGGCATGATGCCGAGCGCCTGGCCGTGCAGGCCGAGTTTATCCATCGCGTCCGAAACGCCGGGCGTGTCCAGCCCGGCGAAGAGCGTGACCAGCTCGTGATCTTCGGCGGATTGCTTTTGCGGATTGTTCATCTCTCTTCTCCGGCTCACCTAGCGTTGATGGCTTCGAATTCCTTGTCGTGCATGACCTCGGCGACCGAGCGGCCGGCGCGCACCGCTGCGACCATGCTGTCCTGGCGCTTCGCAATGCGCTCGCCGAGATCGAGCACCTCTTCGATCCGTCCGGCGGACACAAAGACCGTGCCGCAGCGGTCCGCGATCACATAGTCGTTCTCGTTGACGATGACCCCCGCCATCCGCACCGGCCTACCCGAGTTGATCTGGATTACCCGGCTGCGTGCCGAGATCATCGTCACGCCCCTGCCGAAGACCGGATAGCCAACGGCCTCGCTGCCCTCGATGTCGCGCGAGCAGCCATCGATCACTGAGCCGCGCACCTTTTTTGCGACGGCCGCGTTGGCGAGGATGTCACCCCAGCAGGAAATCCCGTCCACGCCGCCGGCGATCACCAACACCCGGTCATCGGTATCAACAGCGTCGATCACCGGCGAGATCAGGTGAACAGCGGACTTGGCGTCCGCCTTGGGGCCGAGCTGGATGGTCGAGGCGCGACCGACGATTCTCGGGCAATCCCAGAGCGGACGCAGGCCGTAGGTCGCGCCGGGCAGGCCGAGGAAGTCGAGCGCATCCGAGACGGTGTTGCTGTCGAGGGTGGCAAGGCGGTCGAGAAGGGTTCGGCTCATGGCGGCATTTCTCCATAACAGATGCCGAATTTTTCATTCTCTCTCCTGATAGGTAAAATACCATCTTTTGAATTCTGTGATATAAAAGTAGGAATAACAATACATCAGGAGCGATCAGAGCGTGACGGCAACCCTTGATTTTCGACTGATCCGGCAGCTCTGGATGTTCCTGGCCGTGGCGGAGGAGAGTCATTTCGGCCGTGCGGCGAAGCGGCTCGGCATGTCGCAGCCGCCGCTCACCGAACAGATTAAAGTGCTGGAGAAGTCGCTCAATCTCACTCTCTTCGAGCGCTCGCGGCGCGGCACGGTGCTCAGCCCTGCCGGCGCGGCGATCCTGCCCGCCGTGCGCCAGTTCGCCGGACAGGTCAAGCGGCTGGAGCAGGTCGTGCGTGAGGTGGCGTCGGGCCAGTCGGGTGTCCTGCGCGTCGGCGCGATCAACGCGGCCATGCTGGAAACCGTCCCGGCGATCCTAGCAAGGCTCAAGCAGCAGCATCCGAATCTGACGGTCTATATCGAAGAGATCGACAGCGCCGAGGCCGTACCCGCGCTGGAGGCGGGCGAGCTCGATCTCGCTTTCGTCCGCATCGAGGGCGAGGTCGGTCCCACCATCGCTACCAGACCCTTGACGGAAGACCGGTTGGCCGTGGCGCTCCCGGCCGGCCATTCCCTTGCGACGCTGCCGCGCGTTCCGCTGCAATCGCTGGGGGGCGAGCCGCTGGTCATGTCCTCGCGCAAAGTCAGCCCGGTCTATTTCGACATGCTGACGGGCATATGCCGTCGCCATGGTTTTGCGCCGCGCATCCTGCACGAGGTCCGCTCGGTGGTCTCCCAGATCGCCTATGTCGGCTGTGGGCAGGGTGTGGCGCTGGTTCCCGCCTCGATGGCCAAACTCGCCCCGGAAAATGTCGTCGTGCGCCCACTAAAGGAACGCATCATGGTTGTGACCGCCGCGCTTGCATGGAACAGGAATCGCCACCATCCGATGGTTGAGGCGGTGGTTGCTCAACTTGAGGCAGGCCTGGACTTTGGACTTGTAACGGATTTGTGCCGGTTACCTGAGAATTTTAAACTCGGATCAGGAGTCCGGCGAGAGGAGGAGGAGGCATATCGAGGCTGACGATGCCTGATGCAGGGCTCGGTACGGCCGTGGCAACTGCTGCAGAATGCAGTTTAGGCGTTGAAAGGAAGTGAACCGCGCTGGGATTGTCGGAGGCCGTCCGCCGTGCTTGGCCGGTCGCCTTTAATGTCGGGCCTGCTCAACGGCGTCGAGCACGAAGGCGGCATGGGCCGTTCGGGGTTAAATGCTTGGAACAATATCTTAAGAATCCCGAAAGCATATCCAATAGTCTCGCGCCATAATCATCATTATGGTACTTATTTATGCCGAGCGTCAGGATCTGTGGCACCAGAGGATCAAGAGTGAAACGGCGCAGTTGGTCCAGTTGCTTTGTCAGGCGTGCGCGGTTCAAATGGTCGTCGGCGGTTCTGCTGTGGAGTTTCCAGGACGTAACAAAAGTTATCTATCGGTCGCCCGACGCAGGGTGACGCCCAGTGTGATACGGAGCGCAATTCTTGGGGCGTTAGAAGATCGATACACAAAAGGCCCGGCTCGCCTGAGCACTTTTCAACGCAAAAGACGCTAGATTGCCGCGCGACTAAGTGCAACCAAGTGTGCGTCTCGGCTCCTATTTCATCTCCGACGCCAGCAACAATTCGGTATCGATTTTCTTACCAAGTCTTGGATGATTGCGGGCCGCTACACTTAGGGGGCGAGCTGCGCTTGAGCAGCATAGTCCGTGAGCGCGCCGGTCAGGCTTCCAGCCTCGCCAGCGAGGCTGCGGGCGGAGTTCGTGAGGGTATCGGCGATTACTGCCGTCGATTTGGCTTCGCTCAAAACCTGTTGCACAAGGCTGGCCGCTGCCTGGGCTTGCGCGGCGATTTGACCGACGCGGCTTGCGACTTCCGCAGAAGTCGCATTGTGCTGCTCGACCGCGCTGGCGATAGAGGTTTGAAGCACATTCACTTCGGTGACGGCTGAGCGGACCGATTCGAAGCCATTCACCGTGGCGTTCAGACTATCCCGGATCGCGTGGACCGTTTCGGCAATGCGGTTGGTGGCGCTGGTCGTACTGTCGGCCAGCTTTTTGACTTCTTGGGCGACGACGGCGAAACCGCGCCCAGATTCCCCCGCGCGGGCGGCCTCAATGGTGGCATTCAGGGCGAGCAATTTGGTTTGATCGGCGAGGCTGGTGATGAATAGAACGATGCCGTCGGCCTCGGCGGCACTATTGGCGAGGGTTTTCACCGTATTGCCGGTTTCAGCGAGGAAGCGCGTGGCCGAATCGGCGCTGCGTTGCGCGTCGGACGCGCGCTGGCTGATTTCGCGGATTGCCGTTGTCAGCTCTTCGGTTGCGCCGGAGACTTGTACGGCGCTTTCGCTGCTTTGGGCCATCAGCCCCCCCACATCGCCCGCCAGCGAGCTCGTCTGCCGGGACCGTTCGATGAGCGATTCGGCGACGTGATTCAGGGATTGCGCCTGCCGGTCAACACTGCTAGCGACCGATTGAACGTCCTGCATCATCACTTCGGCTTGGCGCGTGGCTAAGGTTTGTGCGGTAACATCGATCCAGGTGAGCGCCACACCGACGATCTCCCCCGTTCCATTGCGAACCGGCTCTAAGCTTGCCGTAACATCGGTTTCACCAATATGCAGGCGAAGCCCGCGTGACGATTCTTCCGCGCCGGTTAGGCAGCGGGCAAGATGAGCGTCGCCGAGCCCCAGCAGGTCTTTACCGTCGGTGGTAAGCGTGTGGGCTTCGCAAAAGTTGCGCGCGGCCGGATTAAGGAACAAAACCATCCCATCCTTGCCCAACAGAGCGGTAGGGGTGGGGCTGCTGTCGACCATCTGCTTGAGTTGCAGCACATTTTCGACACTGAGGCGTAAATGGGAAAGGGCGCGCGCCATAACCGCCATCTCATCGGGGCCGGTCGGCGGAATCTCTTGCTTCGTATCACCCGAGGCGATGGCCTCCATCACGCGGGCAAAGGCACCAAGCGGACGGAAAACCGTAACGCGTAGCACAACGAAACCACCAACTACGACGAACACAGCGAGTAAGAGCAGGGCTTTCTGGCCTTCATCTTGAACTTGGTCGACCTGTTCAACAAAACTATCGACGCCGCGGGTAAAACCGACATCGGCCCAGGGGCGGTTATTCGACCCCAGCAGTGTTGCGCGGGCTAAGGCAACCGTGTTCACATCAGTGGACAACCCTTCGCTTTTATAAACGCTCTGATTCTTGCCATCGAAGATTTCGACGGTGCCCCCCAGCGATGGGCCAATGCCTTCAAGCAAATGCAAGGGATCGGTAACAATTTCCATCACCCCCAGAACGCGAAACCCGCCAACGGGAACGAAAATAGAGTGTAGCGGTCGCCCGGCGGATGTCTGCCACAGATGGGCTGATCCTTGACGCTGGGCCCCTCTATCGCGCGCCTTCAACTGCTCGCGCAGGGCGCTATCTTCGGTGGCTGACACTTCATCTCCCTTGGAGGCGCGGGCGATGAAGGTCATATCCGTCGTGAAAACATTGACTGCCACGAGCCTGATGTGCTGCTCGACGACTGGGGCCATCTGACCTGCCTTGGAACTTTCATCCGGCTGAAAGTAGAGCCTGCGTTAAAGTTACGTTGTTTGGTGCGGTATAGGCAATGGGGCCAGGCTCGGAGCCCGGAACGGGCGGAGAGACTGGCTCCATTGCTTTGAGGTTTGCAGCGTGCGCTGCTGGTGTCTGGTAACCCAATGCCGAATGCGGTCGGGTGGTATTATAATCGGCCACCCAGGCAGCAATGACGGCCCGCGCTTGAGCCATGCTGGTGAACAGGGTTTCATTGAGCAACTCATCGCGCATCCGACCGTTAAAGCTCTCGCTGTACCCATTCTGCATCGGTTTCCCAGGAGCAATGTAATGCCATGTAATCTTGGCGTCCTGAGCCCATTTCAGCACAGCGTTGGAGGTTAGTTCGGTCCCATTATCGGAAACAATCATCCCCGGTTTTCCCCGTAGAGCCACCAGCGCCGCCAGTTGGACACCCGCAATAACCGTTTAATTTGGCCTGTCCTTCGGGGTTTTTGATCGTTATCGTTGGTGTAGGCGCATTTTTTGCCCATTTTTCTGCCCTTTTCACCCTGATTTCGGGTGTTTCCCGGTTT
>NZ_JBILQX010000290.1:0-2885 GCF_044372965.1 Elstera sp.
CAAGGCCGCTCAACCCCTCCAGCGCGCAGCGGATCACCTCCACATCGGCGGCGACCGAGGCGGCACCGATAAGTTCAATCCCGACTTGGGTAAACTGGCGCTGCGGCTGCAACTGGCTACCCTTCACCCGCAGCACGTCCCCGGCATAGGCGAGGCGAAGCGGGCGCGGGCGGTGGGCAAGGCGGCTGGTGGCGATGCGGGCGACCTGGATGGTCATATCGGGGCGCACGCCCATCATGCGCTGCGAGACCGGGTCCATCAGCCGGAAGGTTTGGCGGGCAACGCTCGTGTCGGCATCGGCGAGCAGCGAGTCTTCGAACTCCACCAGGGGCGGCTCGACGCGCTCATAGCCTTCGTCCGAAAAACCGCGCAGCAGGGCCGCGACGCAGGCGGCTTGATGTTCGGCTTCGGGGGGTAGGGCATCGCGCAACCCGGTCGGCAGCAGCGTCGGGGCGGAGGGCGCCAAAAAGGTGGGCGCAGGGGAAGCAGTTACCGAGGCGTTCGACACGGCAGACCAGTCTTGAGCTAAGAAAATCACGGGCGCGACAGATAAGCCGATGCATGGGGGCTCTGCCAAGCAAATTCGGGCGATCACGCCAGCATGGGGGGCAGGCGCGCGCTGAAATGGGCCTGAATACCGCGCGGCCACCGGGCGAAAGGAACCACCCCGTCCGGGCTGTCGGCATAGAGTTTGGCGAAAGCAACCAGCATATCGGCGCTCGCCTGGGTTGGCGGCAGATTGCCCAGTGCGTAGCTCCATTTACCCGGCGCGGTGAGCCCGGCGGAGCAACCATGGTTGCATTGCAGCAGGCATCCGATGCGGCGAACGCGAAGGTTTGTCGCGTCCTGCGCCGTTGCCTCCACCGCTTGGGCAAAGGATCTCCCATCGGTTTTTTCGGCGTCATAGGGGCCGGCCCGGTCGCGGCGGCAGGAGGTGCAAACGGAAAGTTCAACGGTCATCATTGGTCTCGATTGGATGGGTTGGCACCAGCACGGGCACGGGGCCGCTGAAGTTGCGATGGAAACGGGTGCCGAAGCTGGTCTCGAGGAGGGGGGAGTCCAGAACCTCGTCGCTCGGCCCGGCAAGGGCGATTCGGCCTGCGTTTAGCAGCACAAGCCGGTCGCAAAACCGCGCCGCGAGGGAGAGATCGTGCAACACGACGGCGACGGTCTGCCCGGCCCGCGCCTGGGCCTGCAATACCTGAAGCACGCGCACCTGATGGGCCGGATCGAGGGCGGCGACGGGCTCGTCGGCCAGCAGAACCGGCGCTTGGGTGGCAAGCGCACGGGCCAGCAGCGCGCGGGCTTTCTCCCCGCCCGAGAGGGAGGGGTAAGGGCGTTCGGCAAACTCGGTACAGGCGGCATCGGCGAGCGCGCGGGCAATCGCGGCTTGGTCCTGCGGCGTTGGGTGGTGCAGGGGCGAGCGCCAGCGGTCGGGTGACTGCGGCAGGCGGCCGAGGGCTACCAATTCGCGCACGCGGATCGGCCAGGCGACACTGCCGCTTTGGGGCAGATAGGCGATTCGTTTAGCGCGGGCGGCGGGGCTGAAGTCCGCTAGCGGGCGAGCGTCGAGATAGACTTGTCCGCCGGTCGGCGTCAATACGCCCGCCAGAACCCGCAGCAGCGTGGTTTTGCCCGAACCATTCGGACCGATGATCCCGGTCACGCGGCCAGGGAAAGCTTCGACAGAGACGTCGGCCAGGGGATGACGGTCGCCGATTGCGACGGAGATACCTTCCGCGCGGATCATGCTTCGCTCCGATAACGCCAGAGCAGCGCGATAAAGGCGGGGGCACCGATGAGGGCGGTGACGACACCCAGTTGCAACTCGCCGCTGCTGGGGATGATCCGCACGGACAGATCAGCGAGGGTCAAGAGCAGCGCGCCGCCGATCAGCGAGGGCAGTAGCGCGGCCCCCGGTGACGGCCCGGCGATCCAGCGAATCAGGTGGGGGACGACCAGACCGATAAAGCCGATGCTGCCCGCAACGGCGACGGACGCGCCGACCGAGAGGCAAACCCCCGCGATCAGCCGGGCTTTTAGCCAGCGTAAGCGCACGCCGAGGCTCGCGGCGGCTTCCTCTCCCAGAGTTAGGGCGTCGAGGTCGCGCGCGCAGGACAGCAGCAGAGCCCAACCGACCAGAATGAAGGGCAGAACCAGGGCGAGATCGTCCAATGAGCGGTCACGCACCGAGCCCAGCAGCCACAGCACCATCTCCGAAATGGCGTAGGGGTTCGGCGCAAGGTTCAGCATCAGGGCGGTCAAGGCCCCGCCGAAGGACGAAAGCGCAATCCCGGCCAGAATCATCGGCCCGGTGCGCGCGTCGCGCTGGGCGAGGCTGAGGAGGGCAAGCGAGGGGATTGCCGCGCCGAGGAGGGCGGCGACGGGCAGCGAGACCGGGACTTCTACCGAAAAACCGAAGTACAGTGCGATCACCGCGCCCAAGGCGGCCCAACTGGAGACGCCGAGCAGGCCGGGTTCGGCGAGCGGATTGCGCAGCAGACCCTGCAAGGCCGCGCCGGAAAGCCCGAGGCTGCCGCCGATCAGCACCGTTAGTGCCGCGCGGGGTAGGCGGATTTGCTGGACGATCAGCGCGGATTCCCCCTCTCCGAACAGTCCCGCAAGAACCGAGGCGGGGGGGAGCGGCAGCGCCCCCCAAAATAGGCTGAGGCTGAAGGCGGCGAGTGCCGCCGCCCCCAGCGCCAGAAGGCCGGTCAGCCGCACTAGAACTCCGCCTTCAGGCCCGCATAGGCCGAGCGGCCCGGCGACCGGTAGCGCGCGGTTTCGCGGCCATCGGCGTCGAACAGATTTTCGGCCCGCAGGTAAACTTGCGCCCAATCGGTGACGCGGTAGGAGGTGCGCGCGTCGAAGATCAGCCCCGGCGG
>NZ_JBILQX010000291.1:0-2884 GCF_044372965.1 Elstera sp.
ACCGTGCGCGGTTTGCGCCTGTCGCCCCGAACCTTTGCCACCTGGGCGCAGATTTTGGCGGGGGTGCCGGGATCGCGCTTAGCCTTGGTCGGTTATCAGGCCGAGGATGGCCCGCAGCAGCGGCGGTTTGCCGAAGTTCTTACGAAATTCGGGGTTGATCCCGCGCGCGTCACCTATCATCCGCCCTGCTCCTACGCGGCGTTGCTGGGGTTTTATCAAACGGTCGATATTGCGCTCGATGCGGCTCCAGCCAATGGCGGCCTGTGTTTGCTCGATCCACTGTGGATGGGGGTGCCCTTCGTCAGCGCCGCCGGGCCGTGGGCGTCGGACCGGCAAGGCCTGTCTATTCTCACAAGTCTCGGATTGGCCGATCTGTGCGGAAAAGATGATGCGGATTTTATCGCTATAGCGATCCGCCTCGCCCAGGATGGGGACCGACGCGCCGATTTGCGCCGCACGCTGCGCGCCCGCGTGAAAGCCGCCCCCTTAACCGACGGCACGCGAATCGCGCGCTTTATCGAAACGGCGGCGGCGCGTTTACACTCTGAGGCGCAGCCGATCATCACCGCACGCACGCCCTTTGACCGTAGCGCGGCGTTGGCGGCGCGGGCGTTTAAAACCTGGCGGTCCCAAGGGGGGCGCTTGGCGTTTCCCGAACACCGTGCCCCCGCCGTGTCGGTGGTCTTGCCGTCCGAGGCGCCGCTGGGGTTGCTGTGGGCAAGTTTGCGCGCGCTCGCCGATCAAACCGGCTGCGCGGTCGATGTTTGCCTGGACAAGCCACCGAAAGCACTGAGCGCCTGCGTTACGGGACTGCGCCCGACCAAGCGTCTGCGGGCGCCCTACCGGATGGACCTTGCCGCTGGGGTTATCCTTCAGGCCGACGCTCTCGCGGTTGCCGTGGCCGCCCTTGATGCGGAACCGCCCCTTGATGCGGTCACGGGCCGACTGATCGCCGCCGATGGGCTGTTGCTCGAAGCCGGGCGATTGCCTGCGCGTGGTACGGGAACCGTTGCCTACGGGCGCGGCAGCCACGCCGACGCACCGGAGTTTCGCTTTCGCCGCCTCACGCCGGGCGCGCATCCCGGCTTTCGGGTAACGCGGGGCGATGCCGCCGCGCGCATTTTGTACCTGCCGGAGATGGTCGCCCAGCAGTGCGCCGAGGCCAGTCCTCCGCCCGTGCAGGCGTCGCCGGAGCCCAACGCACCGCACTTACTAGCGCGCTGGGCCGACCGACCGGGGCCGCGTCTGCTGATTCTCGACAATACGATACCGTTTCTGACGACGGGGGCCGGGTTGCCGCGCGCCCGCGCGATTCTACATGCCCTTGCGGCGTTTCCGGCGACGCTGTTCCCGCTGTGGTGGCATGAAGGCGATTGGCGGGAGGTCTATCGCGCCCTTCCGCCGACCCTGGAAGTGATGCTGGGGCTTGGGGCGGAAAAGCTGGAAGCGTTCCTTGCGCTCCGGCGGGGGGTGTATCAGGCAATTCTAGTCAGCCGCCCCCCCAATCTTGCCTACCTCAAGGCGCTGCGGGCGCGGCGGCCGGACCTGTTTGACGGGATAACCCTGATTTATGATGCGGAAGCGGTGTTCGCCCAGCGCGAGATTGGTGAAGCTGCGATTGCGGGAAGCCCTCTCTCCCCCGCCGAAGCCGACGCGCGGATTGCGCAAGAAATAGGGCTGGCCGAGGGTATTGATCGGATTTTGGTGGTGTCGCACGGGGACCGCGCGCTCTATACCGATGCCGGTTTTACCAATGTGCGCCTGCTCGGCCACGCGATTGCCACGCGCCGGACCGCGCCGGGGCCGCAGCAGCGGCAAGGGTTGCTTTTCGTCGGGGCGCTCGATCCGAAAACGCCGAACGAAGATAGTTTGCTGTGGTTTGTCGAGGCGATTCTGCCGCGCCTGCCGGGGGTGATTCTATCGATTGCTGGCGAGTGCCGCTCGGCGCGGGTCGCGGCTTTGGCTGGGGAGCGCGTGCGTCTGCTGGGGCCACAGCAGGATCTGACGCCGTTTTACGATACGGCGCGGGTGTTCATCGCGCCGACGCGCTTTGCGGGCGGGGTTCCGGTGAAGGTGATCGAGGCGGCGGCTCACGGCATTCCCGTTGTGGCAACCCCGCTGCTGGTGGGGCAGCTCGGCTGGACGGCGGGGACGGAGATTATCGACGGTGAAACGCCAGCGGCGTTTGCTGACGCCGTTCAGCGACTTCTAGGGGACGATGCCTTATGGACGCGGGTCCAAGCCGCCGCTTGGCGCCGCGTTGAGAGCGCCTATGATCCGGCGGCTTTTGCCGAGGGCGTGCGCCGCGCGGTCTGCGATCCGCTAACCCCGCTTGCGCGCGAGGATGACGGCGAAATCGTCGCGCAGCAGCCCGTCGGCTAAATATTGCTCCTCTAAGGCGATGATGCGCCCGAGTAAATCGTCGGGATCGTCGCGGAAATTCTGCGCGATTTGCCCCAGCACGGGATGCAGAAGCGTGCCGCCGTACCCCCGGAATGCCTCAATCGAAAACCAACCGGGCAAAAGGGCAACGATTTCGTCCGACCGAACCGCCTCGCTCGGATCGACCGCGATCACCTCGGCCGGGGTGGGGCCCTTGTAGCCGCGCTTTAAAATGCCCGATACGGTGCGGGCCAACCGCTCCGGCAGAACCGCAAGAACGCCGCTGATCAGGGCAACTTGGGTTTCGGTCCATTGGAAGCGCGCGGGGCCAATATACTCATCGAGATAAAACCAGCTGCCGGGCTTCAGCAGGCGCGAAACCCCCGCGTAGAGCCCTTCGAGATTGTCGCAGTGATGCACGCCGGAAATGCCAAACACCGCATCGAAACTGCCGGGCTCGAACCCTTCTTGGCCAACGGGGAAAGCATTCATATCGGCCTGC
>NZ_JBILQX010000304.1:0-2868 GCF_044372965.1 Elstera sp.
ACCATCGTCCGCTCCGAAGCGGAATTCGTGAAGACCCGCCGCGCCGTCCGCGTCCTCGAGGCCCAGCTGCGCGAAACCGAGCGCCGCTGCGACGCCCTGATCAATTCCTCGCGCGACCCAATCGCCTACATCCACGAGGGCATGCACATCCGGGCCAACGACGCCTACCTCGAGATGTTCGGCTACGAAAGCTACGAGGACATCGAAGGCCTGTCCGTCCTCGATCTGATCGCGCCCTCGAACGCCGGCGGGTTCAAGGACCTGCTGAAGCGCATCTCGAAAGGCGAGGCCCCGCCGAAGCAGCTGGAACTTCAGGCCATCGACGCGAACGGCGACGAGTTCGACGCGCTGATGGAGTTCACGCCGGCAAGCTACGAGGGCGAGCCCTGCCTGCAGATCGTCTTCCGTCCGCAACTCGTCGATGCTTCGATGGCGGCCGAACTCGAAGCCCTGCGCCTGCGCGATTCCCTCACCGGCCTCGCCAACCGCGCGCACTTCATGGGCGAGCTGGAGAGCGCCGTCGCCGCGGCGGCAGGTGGGCGGCACCACCAGGCCTTGCTGCTGGTGGAACCGGACAACTACGAGACGCTCGTCGGCACGATCGGCATGGCGCAAGCCGACGAACTGCTGAAGGCGTTCTGTGCCCGACTGGGCACGGCGCTCGACGACACGACGATGGCCGGACGCCTCTCCGACCACCGTTTCGCGGTGATCTGCCGCCTCCATGACCACCAGGCCAGCCAGGTTCGCGCCGAGAAGATCCGCGCGGCGTTCCAGGGGAAGATCCTCGAAGTGGGCGACCGTTCGCTGACCCTGACGGTCAGCGTGGGCGGCGTGCAGATCGGCGAGCGCAACGCCCAGATCGGCCCCGTCCTAAGCCGAGCGGAAACGAGCCTGCAGTCGGCCATGGGCGTGGGCGGCGATCGCGTCGAGATCCACGATCCGGCGGCCCGCGACCGCGCCGAGGAGGAGCGCATCCAGGCCTGGGTGCAGCGCCTGCGTGACGCCCTCGACAGCGACGGTTTCACCCTCCACTACCAGCCGATCATCAGCCTCAATGGCGAGCCGGGCGAAACCTACGAGGCCTACCTCCGCCTCAAGGGCAATGGCGGCGAGATCATCGGCCCGACCACCTTCCTGCCACTGGCCCTCGAACAGGGACTCGGGCCGGAGATCGACCGCTGGGTCATCCACCGCGCCATCGCAGTGATCGCGGAACGCAAGGCGGCGCGGAAGGACACCACGCTTTACGTGAAGCTCGGCCCGGAGAGCATCTCGGCGAACGATCGGCTGGGCGAGGAGATCGTCGCAGCGGTGAAGGCGGCCGGCATCCCCGGTGAACTGCTGGTGCTGCAGCTGCACGAACCCGCGGTCTTCACCCATCTGAAAGCGATCCAGGCCTTCGCCCAGACCCTCCACGCCGCCGGCGTCCGGCTGGCGCTGGAACATTTCGGCACCGGCCTGAACTCGTTCCAGCTGCTCCAGCACATCGACGCTGACGTGGTGAAGATCGACCGCAGCTACATCACCGAGCTGTCCAAGAACAGCGACAACCAGGCGAAGGTCCGCGAGTTCGCCGAGAAGGCCCGTAGCCTCGGCAAGACCTGCGTGGTGCACTACGTGCAGGATGCCGCCAGCATGACGGTGCTGTTCGGCATCGGCGTGGACTACGTGGAGGGCGATTTCCTCGCCGCCGCGGGTCCGACGATGAATTACGACTTCGGCTGACGCGCGGCGATCAACCGGCCCGCTGCCGCGCGACCGGACAACCACGCCCGCTCCGCGGGTGGAAGATCGGCCGAATCCGGCTCGCCGAACGCGTCGCCGGCGAGCGCGAGGCCATTGCCCTCCAGCGGTCGCGGATCGAGGACGTCGAGCGGTCGCGCGTACCGCCAGCGATGCGCGGACACGTCGTGAATGGCCTCCGGGCCGATACCTGTCATGGCCATGAAGGCGTCCAGCAGATGCTGCGCAGCGGTCCCGGCATCGAGCTCGAGGTTCGCCTCGCTCCAAGCGGTGGTCGCCTGCAGGACCCAATGCCCCGAGTTTGACCGGCCGGGCTTGTCGGCTTCGCGATAGATGGCTTCGACGACATCGCCGGGGCCGGAGTCCCGCAGCCGGCGCATCGCGGAAGGCTCGGTCTCAAGCAAGGCGGCCCAGCACGGCGCGTAGCGGATTCCCGCGAGGGCCTCGAGCATCTGCGGGGGCACGACGTCATTGGAAAGCGCGCCAGCCCTCAGCAGGCCCAAGGCCTGCGGCGCGGGAAGCGCGAGGACCAGTGCCTGTGCCGCGCCGACCTCGCGCCCGTCGGCGTGAATGGCCCGCCATTGCCCGCCTTCGAAATGCAGGGCGGCCACCGCCACCGACCAGTGCACGTCCAGCCCATCGAGCAGCCCCGCCACGAGGGCGCTCATGCCCGGAAGGCCCACGTAGGCCTCGCTCCAACGTGCCGCGCGTCCGGAGGCCGCTTCCTCGCTCAACCATCGAGCGAACACCGGCGTGTTCGCCTGCAGTGTCGCCGCGCCGTGATCGAAGCTGCCCGCGCCTTTGCGGCGGGTGCTCAGGCGACCGCCGGGACCGCGCCCCTTGTCCAGCGCACGGACCCGGAAACCGGCATCGGCCAGCGCGCGGGCTGCAGCGGCGCCGGCAAGGCCGGTGCCAACGACGAGGACGTCGGCGTCCATCCGCGCGGAGCCGACGCCGCCCGGCCTCAGCGGAGGCCGGTCTCGTTGCGGGCGATGACGAGGCGCTGGATCTCGCTCGTGCCCTCGTAGATCTCGGTGATCTTGGCGTCGCGGAAATAGCGCTCGAGCGGCATTTCCTTCGAGTAGCCCATGCCGCCGTGGATCTGGACCGCGGCGTGGGTGA
>NZ_JBILQX010000096.1:0-12662 GCF_044372965.1 Elstera sp.
CGAAACCCCCGCGTAGAGCCCTTCGAGATTGTCGCAGTGATGCACGCCGGAAATGCCAAACACCGCATCGAAACTGCCGGGCTCGAACCCTTCTTGGCCAACGGGGAAAGCATTCATATCGGCCTGCCGGTGGTGGACGCCGGTTAGCCCTTCGGCGCGGGCGGCCTCGGCCACGCGGGCGAGGGCGCGGGGGGAGAGATCGACCCCCACGGCTTCCCGCGCCCAGCCATTGCGCACAAGCCCCAGTTCCACCCCGGCGGAGCCACAGCCCACCACCATCGCGCGCTCGAGCGGCAGGGGCTGGTCCTGGGCGAGGCGATGGAAGAACCAGGCGAGCGGTGTGCAGGCGGGGTCGCCCGTCACCCGCCGGTTAACGGTCTGGACAATCTGGGGCAGATGGGTCCATTGGTCGCCGTCCGCCACCCAGGTCGCGGGATCGCCCCAAACAGCATCGACTGCTGAAATGAAGGCGGGGGCAGTTTCGGCAAGCGGGGGCGTGAGTATGGTCATGGCGCAAGTTTAGCAGCGCGGGGCCGCCGTGTCAGTTGCACCGTGTCAGTTGTACCGTGTCAGTCGGCGCGCGGGGCCTGTCGCAGCATTGACACGGTAGCGCCGCCCGTGGTTATTTCCAGCCAAGGGGTTCCGCGAGGCCCCATGAGGCGGCAGGCCGAAGTTCGCGTCCAAACTTTTGTTTTAAGGTGGACGTTATGCCGTCAAATACTGAAATCACCCCAGCCCAACTCTCCCGTCTGGTCGGTTTGCCGACCTGCCCCGTGCTGCTCGACGTGCGCATCCCCGAGGATTTCGACGCCGATCCGCGCCAGATTCCGGCGGCCCTGCGCCGTGATCCGTTTACCGTTGCCGCCTGGGGGGCCGAGTTTATCGGCCAATCGGTCATCGTAAGCTGCCAGCGCGGCTTGAAGCTTTCCCAGGGCGTTGCGGCGTGGTTGCGGCACCTGGGCGTTCCGGCGGAAACCTTGGAAGGCGGGTTCGAGGCTTGGCGCGATGGTGGGCATCTGCTGGTCACGACCCAAGCCGTGCCGCCCGCCGATAGCCAAGGGCGGACGCTGTGGGTGACGCGCGCCCGCCCAAAAATCGACCGCATCGCCTGCCCCTGGCTAATCCGCCGCTTTATCGACCGCGAGGCGGTGTTTCTCTTCGTCGATGCGAGCGAAGTAACGGCGGTGGCTGACCGGTTCGGCGCGACGCCCTTTGATATCGAAGGGACCTTCTGGAGCCATCGCGGCGACCGCTGCACCTTCGATACGATGCTGGAAGAGTTCGGCCTTGTCGCCCCGGCGCTGGACCGGCTGGCGACGATTGTGCGCGGGGCCGATACGGCTGCGCTCGATCTTGCGCCCCAGGCGGCGGGGTTGCTCGCGGCGTCTTTGGGGTTTTCGCGCATGTATCGGGACGATCTCGAACAAGTGGCGGCGAGCCTGCCGCTCTATGATGCTTTCTACCGCTGGTGCCGCGACGCGGTGGGCGAAACCCATACCTGGCCCGCCGATGCGCGCGGGCGCGTTGGCCTAGGATCGGACCGATGACAAACCTTGCCCCCGTAACCTTCCGCGAAGCCTTTTGGGTGTGGGTGCGCATCGCCTCCCTCAGCTTCGGCGGCCCTGCGGCGCAAATCGCGGTGATGCACCGGATTCTGGTGGAAGAGAAACGCTGGATCGGCGAGACCCGGTTTTTGCACGCGCTCAACTATTGCATGCTGCTGCCGGGGCCGGAGGCGCAGCAACTCGCCACCTATATCGGCTGGTTGATGCACCGCACGGCGGGCGGTTTGATGGCGGGGCTGCTGTTCATCTTCCCCGGCATGGTCGCGATTATGGCGCTGAGCTGGCTCTATGTGCTGGCGGGGCATGTGAGCGCGGTCGAAGGGCTGTTCTTCGGCTTAAAAGCGGCGGTGCTGGCGGTGGTGCTGCAAGCCCTGCTGCGGGTGGGCAAGCGCGCGCTACGCAATCGGACGCTGTGGACGCTGGCCGGGGCCTCCTTCATCGCCATTCACGGGTTCGACCTGCCGTTTCCGCTGATTATCGTCGCGGCGGGGATGATCGGCTTTCTCGGCGGGAAGCTCGGCTGGGCGGCCTTCGACGTGCACCAAGCCCACGGCAGCACCGGGCGCGGCTTGAGCGATGTCGACAGCCGCTTGGGCGAGGGCGTGCCCGATCACGCGCGCCCCTCCCTCGGCTGGTCCTTGCGCATCGCCGCGATTTTCGGCGCGCTGTGGTTGGGGCCAGTGCTGGCGCTGGTGCTGCTGCTCGGGCCGGAGAATGTGTTCAGCACGATTGCCGTGTTCTTCTCGAAAATGGCCGTCGTCACCTTCGGCGGGGCCTATGCCGTGCTGGCCTATGTGGCGCAAGAGGCCGTCGTCACCTACGGCTGGCTCCAACCCGGCGAAATGCTCGACGGCCTCGGCATGGCCGAAACCACGCCGGGGCCGCTGATTATGGTCACGCAGTTCGTCGGCTTCCTGGGCGCGTGGCGCGATGCGGGCGGGCTGCCCCCGCTGCTGGCCGCAACCTTAGGCGGGCTGCTGACCACCTGGGTGACGTTCGTGCCCTGCTTCCTGTGGATCTTCCTCGGCGCGCCCTATGTGGAAGCCCTGCGCGGGCATAAACCCCTGTCCGCCGCCCTCACCGCGATCACCGCCGCCGTCGTCGGCGTGATCCTGAACCTCGCCGTTTGGTTCGCCCTGCACGTGCTGTTCTGGAGCGTCCGCCCCTGGTCCGGCTATGGGCTGCATCTCGATCTGCCCGATCTCGGCAGCCTCGACATCGGCGCGCTGGCCCTCACCCTGGCGGCGATTCTGCTGCTGTTCCGCTTCAAACGCGGCACCGGCGAAGTGCTGGCGGGATGCGCGGCGGTGGGGGTTGCGGTGAAGCTGCTAGTGGGGGGGTAGGCGGGGCGTTGCCCCGGACCCCACTCAAGGGGCTTCGGCCCCTTGAGAATCCGCGTTGCAGCAGGGAGACAATATTGATAAGGTTAAATATGTTAAAACAGGAGGGAATTTTGGATAATATATTTCATAGATTGCATGGTTATTTTGAGAGTATCTCAGAAGGTCTCTCCGCAAAGGCAAAAGCTGCTAGTGTGTTTCCTAATAAAAGTGATATAGGTAATAATCGGGAGTCTGCGTACGAGGATTTTTTGCGGGGCCATATTCCAGGTTCTTGTAGCGTAATGAAAGGAGGTTTTATTTTTGGTCAGGATGGATCAGAGTCTAAGCAGATTGATCTAATAGTTATAAATAATAGTGCAATTAGATTTAATTTACCGGAAAACGATTCAAGAAAATCATTTTCTTTTATAGAGGGTGCCATAGGAGCGATATCCGTTAAATCTATGCTTGATAAAGATCAATTAATTGATTCTCTAGAAAATATAAATTCAATTCCAGATATTGTGCCGTTAAAAGGTAGGGTTAATCCTATGATTGTAATTGGCGATGAATATTGTCCAATTATTAAGATGGTTTATGCTCACGACGGCCTGTCAGCTGACACAATACTCGAACATTTAGATGAATTTTATAAATCAAAAAATATCCCACACTCAAGAAAACCAGTCATAATACATGTTTTGAATAAATATATGATAATAAGGTGCGATGGTATCGATATGAGTCAAAAAGATTTATCGACAGGTAAAATAATTTCTTTGGAAATAGGAAAGTTTTATAAATTCGAGGGTAGAATTAATATTCAGGCAATGATGTATGTTTTAGCCCGTCTTCAAGAATATTCCTCGCTATATAATAACGTTTCTTATGATCATCTTTATCTTTTAAATAAAATTAATGATTGTGCATAGAGGCAGGGCAGCTCACGGGCTAATCCCCCGCTCCAAATACGTCCGCAGCACCACGAAGCTCTCCGTGCGCCGGACCGCGCCGGTTTCGAACAGGCGGCGCAGGAGTTCTTCGAGACCGGCGGCGTCGTGGGTGCGGACTTTGAGGATGGCCGACGAGCTTCCGGCGACGCCGTGCATTTCTTCCACCGCAGGGTCGGCCTCCGCCACCTCCTTCAGAATATCCTTGGCATAGCCTTCGGTTTCCACGTGAACGAAGGCGCAGAAATTGCGGTCGAGCGCCTGCGGGTCAAGCTCCACGGTTGTGCGCTTGATGACGCCCCTGGCCTTTAATTTCTTCACCCGGTCGTGGAGTGCGGGCGGCGACAGGTGTAGGTGCGTGGCCATGTCGGCGTAGGTGCGGGTCGCATCCTCCCGCAGCAGGCCGAGGATTTTTCGGTCGAAACTGTCCATCCTGGGCTCCCCTGAACGGAATGGCTGAATGCCATTCGTATTTTGAATAGGGTTCAGTATATCGCTTTTATCCCTGAATAATCTACGCCATGCTCGCCTTATTCCGCCTGGAGGAGAGTAGTATGAGCCACGCCCTTGCGTCCGGCCTGAGCGCCGTATTTCCGTTTTTTGGGTCGGCGAAGACCCGCGCCGGGCGACCCGCGCCGTCGCTGAACCGGTCGGTTGCGGTGCTGATCGCCTGTGTGGCGCTGGTTGGGCTGCAAGCGCTGCTGGCCGCCCCGCTGGTGCCGGATATTGCCCAGGGGCTCGGCGCGAGCATTGCCGATATTGGGCAAGCGCTGGGGGCGTATGGGGCGATGGCGGCGCTCTCCGCCCTGTTCCTCGGGCCGCTGGCGGATCGGCTGAAGCGCGGGCAAGCGCTGGTGGCGGGTCTGATTGGCCTCGTCGGCGGGCTCGCGCTCTGTGCGACCAGCGTCAATTGGATCGTATTTGCGGGCGGGCAGGCGTTGATGGGGGCCGCTGCGGGCGTCGTGCTGCCTACCGCCTATGCCTCGGCGGGCGATTTGGCCCCGGTGGAGCGGCGGTCGGCAATCCTGGGCCGGGTGCTGCTCGGCTGGTCGGTGGCGCTAATCCTCGGGGTGCCGCTGGCGGGGTTGTTGGGGCAGGTGATCGGTTGGCGCGGGGTTTTCGCTGGGCTCGCGGTGCCGGTGTTGCTGGCGATGCCGGTGGCTTTCGCGCTGCCCGATCCGCGCACGGAGCGGGGCGGGACGACCAGCGTCGTCAGCCGCTTAGGCACGGCGGTGCGGGTGGCCGGGGTCGCGCCGATGCTCTGCGTCGGGTTTCTCAATATGACGGCCTTTTACGGCACTTACGCTTATCTCGGCACGGCGGTGCGCGCGGCGCTACACGGCGGCTCGGCCTTGGGCGCGGTGCCGGTGCTGGCCTATGGCGTTGGCTTCACGATCACGGCGCTGGTGAGCGGCATGATCGACCGGATCGGCGCGCGCCGCGTGCTGCCGGTGGCCTGCTGCGCCTTGATCGGCATTTTCCTAACCCTGCCGATGGTGGTCGGCGTCCTGCCCGCGCTGATCCTGGTGATGATGACCTTCGGCTTCACTCAGCATCTGGTGCTGAATTCTTTCATTGGGCTGCTGTCGATCCGGGGTGGCACTCAGCGCGGCGTTGTCTTGGCGCTGAATACGGCGGGCACTTACGTCGGCCTGATGATCGGCACCGCCAGCATGGGCCGGGTGCTCGATACTTGGGGGTACGCGCCGGTGACGGCGGTGAGTGCCGGGCTGATGCTGGTCGCGGGCGGGATCGCCCTGTGGGATCAGCGGCGGGCTTAGTCTTTTCCCCAAAAAAAGCCCCGTTCCACGCAGGAACGGGGTTTTAAGGGAAGGGTTCGAGCGGGTCCGAGGACATTGCTCGCCGTCGAAGAAATTAAGAGTGGTTCTTAATTGCAAGACGTATTTGCGAATCGCTCGCAATTAAAGTTTAGCGCCCAAAAATTTAACGCCCAAAAATTTAACGATCGTAACGATCCTCATTCCAGGGGTCGCCCTCGTTATGGTAGCCGCGATTCTCCCAGTAGCCGGGTTTATCGTCGGCGCGGAACTCGATCCGGGTGAGCCATTTGGCGGACTTCCAGAAATAATATTTCGGCACCACCAGCCGCACGGGCCCGCCGTGCTCGTGGCTGAGCGGTTCACCCTCCCACGAATGGGCCAGCACCACATCTTTTGCGCCGAAATGATCCAAGCGCAGATTGGTCGTATAGCCATCGGCGCTGTAGAGCATGACGTGACGGGCCTGCGGGAGCGGCTTCACAAGATCCAGCAGATGCCGGGCCGAAACCCCCTCCCAGCGGTTATCGAAGCGCGACCAAGCGGTGACGCAATGGATATCCGACAGGAATTTCTGCTGCGGCTGGGCTTGGAACAGCGCCCAGGACCACACCTGCGGCGCGCTCACGAGCCCATCGATCTGAAGCTGCCAGGCCTCCGGGGCTAAGCGCGGGCGAATGCCAAGATCGAGCACGGGCCAGTTTTTCACCTCGTGCTGCCCCGGCGGCAGGCGCTGGCGCATCGGGTCGCCGCGCTGGCCGGTCAGAAGCCGTCCTTCTTTCGCCCACTCTTGTTTGCGGTCGATCAGCTTGGTGCGGATCGTGCCCCACAGGGTGTCGTCCTTACTCATGGAAGCTCCTTCCGCTGGACCGATCAAAGCGCGGTCCTGGCCTAATATGGGGCTGCCGAGGCGTTTCGGCGAGGGGGAAGAATACGCCCTAGCCCCCTTGCTTGACGCCGCTGATTATGGTTCGTCTCAGCCCATGGATTTGTTGCTGCTCCTCAAAGGAATTTTGATCGGCCTCATGGTCTCGGCCCCGGTGGGTCCTGTTGCGGTTCTGTGCCTGCGCCGAACGCTGCAAACGGGGGCGGCCTGCGGCTATGCCAGCGCGGCAGGCGCGGTGACGGCCGATATGATCTTTGGGGTTATCGCTTGCTTCGGGGTGGCGGCGGTGGCGGCAGTGCTGACCGAATATTCAACCCCGCTGCGGATTATCGGTGGGTTGCTGCTGCTCGGCATGGGGATCAGCAGTTGGCGCAGCCGGTCGGGCGATGGGGCGGAGATGGGGCAAGCCGCCTTGCTGAAATCCTTCGGTTCGTCCTTTGCGCTGACGATCACCAATCCGATGACGATTTTCGCCTTCACGGGGCTGCTCGCCGCCTCCGATATCGTCAGCCATGATATGGGCCGCGAGGCGACGCTGACGGTGATCCTTGGGATCTTGCTCGGCGTTTGGCTTTGGTGGGGCGGGCTGGTCGGCATTGGCATTGTGCTGCGGCGTTGGCTGGGGCAGCGCGATTTCCGCTGGCTGCATCATTTGTCGGGGGCGTTGCTGCTGCTGTTTGGCGTGGCAACGCTGCTCTCGGTTTTCGTCGTTTAGCCTTACTGCCAGGTTGAGCCGACATACTGGCCGATAATCGCATCGAAGCGCTTTTCCGCCATCATCGCCCGCGCGGCTTCGGCAATCTGGCGGATTATCGGTAAATCAGCGCGGGCTTTCGGCACTTGGATGCAGGTTTCGGTCGTGCTGAGGGCAAGCCGGTCGCCCAAAATCGTATCGACGCCTTCGAGCTTTGCGTGATGCAGCAGCATCACGGTCGAACCGGCCACCCCATCCAAACGCCCGGCCAAAAGTTTCCGCAGCATCTGGGGAAAATCGGATTCGATCGATTTCACAATAGCGGGGTCGTGATCGAAACCATCGCCATAGGCGACCCCCCGGATTGTGCCAATTCCTTGGGAAAGCTGCCGTAAATCGGTTAAATCGCGCACCGTAAAATCCCGGCGGGCGATGGCCACAATCGGCACCTTGAAGAGGCAGGCGGCATAAACACTATAGTCTTCTGCTGCGGGGGAGCGGAACGTCAGGGCAATCGCCAAGCGATTGTCGCGCAAGCCCTGGAGAACGCGGGCGAAGGGTTCGGGTAAAACCTGCATCGGCTGCCCCGTGCGCTGGGCAAGCTCTTGAATAATATCGGAACTAATGCTTGGGGCATCGGGTGTTGCTGGGTTCGGCCCCCAAGGCGCAATATTCGTAACGCCCCAGATAAGCGGTTCAGAAGGGCGAGCGTCTAACGAAAACAATGAGAAAATAAAAAAAATTGAGTATCGAATCAAAGTATTCATCATCCGCTTTCTCCCCAGGTGGGCGGATTTTTTCTTTCGATCTAAAAATAGCCTTTAATCAGAATAATTCAATCAGTGATTATGTCATTTTCCATCGGAAAACTGTTATTTTCTTTATAATAATTCAAAATTTGTTTCGAAACGCTATACGCATGCCCGGCCCGCAGCAGGGTTGCCATATCTTTTTCGGCTTGGCGCGGGTCGCTGCTGGCTTTGGTGCGATAGGGGCCGAGGCGGCGGCGGCGGGCGAAGGCGCGGGCGGCGGTCAGCGCCAGATCTTCCTCGGTTTCCGCAGCGGTGGCGGCGAGCACGGCGGCAACGCTCGCAGGGGCAATGCCTTTGGCGCGCAAAGTTTCGGCAATCACGCGCGGGCTTTTGCCTTGGCGGAGTAAGGCGGCTACGCGGCCTTCGGTGAAGCGCTGATCGTCGAGATAACCTAAGGCCGAGGCGCGCTGAAGCACCGCTTCGCGCCGGGCTTCGGCTTCGGCGGGCGAAATTATCTCGGCGGCGATAGCCGGGCGCAGGCGGCGGTCGAGCACCCGGCGCAGCATCTCCACCGAGGCGGAGAAGCGTTGCAGATAGCGCAGGCTGACGGCCCAGAGCCGTTCGGCGCTGACATTGATCGGCCGGGGGATGGGGCGCTCACCCCTTGGTGGACGCTGCCGGGAACGGGGAGTAGGATCGCCGCCGGTTTCAGTTTCCGAGTCGTGCCGCATGTCTGATCGTCTATCCTCCCGGCCACCCGCCTTGCCGCCAATGCCGCTTCCGCCGATGGGGGTGAATTGGCTCGGCCTGTGGACCCTATACCTTAAAGAAGTGCGGCGCTTTCTGAATGTCTATACCCAAACGCTGATGGCGCCTGTGGTCACGACTTTTCTGTTTTTGGCCGTGTTCACCTTGGCGCTGGGGCGGGGGGCTGAAATTGTCGATGGCGTGCCTTATAGCCAGTTCTTAGCGCCAGGCCTCGTGATGATGGCGATGACGCAGAACGCCTTTGCGAACACCTCCTCCTCCTTGGTCATTTCCAAAATGCAGGGCAATATCGTCGATCTCCTCATGCCGCCGCTTTCTGCCGGGGAAGTGACCTTGGCACTGACGGCGGCGGGCGTAACGCGGGGCCTGCTGGTCGGTACGGTCACAGCGGTGGCGATGATTCCCTTTGTGCGGATTGTGCCGCAGCATATCGGCTTCATCCTGTTTCACGCGGTCGCCGCCTGCACGATGCTATCGCTCCTGGGGCTGGTCGGCGGGCTTTGGTCGGAGAAGTTTGACCATATGCACGCGATTACCAATTTCATTATCAGCCCGTTGGCGTTTTTGTCGGGGACGTTCTACACGACCACGCGGTTGCCGGAGACGTGGCAGACCGTAGCCCACCTTAACCCGTTCTTTTATATGCTGGATGGGTTCCGCTACGGTTTTATCGGCCATGCCGATGGCAATCTTGCCGTAGGGATGACCGTGATGATCGCGATGAGCGTGGCCCTCTCTTTTGCGGCCTACACGCTGATTCGCACGGGATATCGCTTAAAAAGCTAAAGCCCGTGCGGCGTATGAGCGCGATAGCAATAAAATGCCGCATAATTGCTGGGCAGCCCTGCGGAGTGTGCGGGGATTGGCTTTGCACCTGCGATTGACAGGATGAACCCCCCTCTCGATACTTCCCCTTTTTTCGCGCCGGGCCGGAATGGCCGGTCTCGGGCGATTGAGGTGTGGAGGATTCCGCCGTGATTCCGAGCCTGCTCCCCGTGTTCAGCAGGATCAACCTTTCGTTCGAGAAGGGCGAAGGGGCCTATCTGTTCGGCTCGGACGGGCGACGATACCTCGATTTTGCCAGCGGCATCGCGGTAACGGCCTTGGGCCACGCGCACCCGCATCTGGTCGCCGCCCTGAAGGCGGCCGCCGAGAAGCCCTGGCATGTTTCGAACCTCTACGAGATTCCGGAACAAACCCGCCTCGCCGACCGTCTGGTGGCCAATAGCTTTGCGGATACGACCTTCTTCTGTAATTCCGGCGCAGAAGCGCTGGAGTGCGGCATTAAGATGATCCGCAAGTATCACGCCGCCCACGGCCACCCGGAGAAATACCGGATGATTAGCATTCAGGGCGCGTTCCATGGGCGCACCCTCGCCACCATTGCGGCAGGCGGTCAGGAAAAATACCTCGCGGGCTTTGGCCCCAAGGTCGATGGCTTCGATCAGGTCGCTTTTGGCAATCTCAACGAGCTGCGCGCCGCGATCACGCCGCAAACCGCCGGGATCATGATTGAGCCCGTGCAGGGCGAAGGCGGGGCACGGGCCAATTCGGCCGAGTATCTGCAAGCGCTCCGCCAAGTCTGCGACGAGTTTGGCCTGCTGCTGCTGTTCGATGAAGTCCAATGCGGTATGGGCCGCAGCGGTAAGCTGTTCGCCTATGAAGGGGCGAATGTCGCGCCGGATGTGATGGCCTTGGCCAAGGGCCTCGGCGGCGGGTTCCCGGTCGGGGCGTGCCTTGCTACCGAACGGGCCGCTTCGGGCATGACGGCGGGCGTGCATGGCACCACCTTCGGCGGCAATCCGCTGGCGATGGCGATGGGCAATGCCGTGCTCGACGTGCTGCTGGAGCCGGGGTTCCTGCCCCATGTGGTCGCGGCGGCGGAAAAGCTGCGCCACGGTCTTGCGAAGATCGTCGCCGATAATCCCGCCGTTTATGCCGAAGTGCGCGGCCAAGGGCTTCTCACCGGCCTGCGATGCGTCGTGCCGAATGGCGAGGTGCAGACCCGGTTGCGCGAGCAGGGGCTGCTGACCGTTGCGGCGGGCGATAATGTGGTGCGGCTGCTGCCGCCCCTCACCATCGGCGACGCTGAAATTCAAGAAGCGCTGGCGGCTATCAAAGCCGTGGCCAGTGCCTGGGTAGTGCAGGCGTAATTCCATGACCGTTAAACATTTTTTGGATCTCGATCAGCTTCCCGCAGCGACCCTGCGGGACATTCTCGCCGATTCGGCGCGGATGAAGGCGGACCTTAAAGCCGGGAAGGGCACCGAGCCGCGCCTTTTTGGGAAAACCCTGGCGATGCTGTTCGAGAAAGCCTCGACCCGCACGCGCGTATCGTTCGAAGTAGCGATGAAGCAGCTCGGCGGGCAGACCATCGTGCTGCGCCAAGAAGAGATGCAGTTGAAGCGCGGCGAGACGATGGCCGATACGGCAAAAGTCCTCTCGCGCTACGTCGACGCCATCATGATCCGCACCGGCCCGGCGCAGAAGCTGACCGATCTTGCGACCCATGGGTCCGTTCCGATCATCAACGGGCTCACCGACATCGGCCACCCGTGTCAGGTGATGGCCGATATTCTGACCTTCGAAGAGCATCGCGGCCCGATTGCCGGGAAATCGGTGGCATGGATCGGTGATGCGAATAACGTGTGTATCTCTTGGGTGCATGCGGCGGCGCGCTTCGGGTTCGAGTTGCGCATCGCCGCCCCCGGCGCGCTGGCCCCGAAGCAAGCTTTGCTCGATTGGGCGAAAGCCGAAGGCGCGAGCATTCGCGTGACCACCGACGCGCGCGCGGCGGTATCGGGCGTCGATCTCGTCACGACCGATACGTGGGTGTCGATGGGCCAAGAGGTCGCCAACCGCAATTATCTGCTCGCGCCCTATTCGGTGGATTCAGCCCTGATGGCCTGCGCCAAGCCGGAAGCGGTGTTTCTCCATTGCCTGCCCGCCCATCGCGGCGAGGAAGTGACCGAAGACGTGATCGATGGGCCGCAATCGTTGGTTTGGGACGAAGCCGAAAACCGGCTCCACGTTCAAAAAGGTATTCTGGCATGGTGCTTGGCATGAGTAATCCGCTCCCGGCGAACGATCCGGGCATTGCCGACGATCAAACGCTGCCGTTCTTTCTGCAAAAGGCCACCGTGCGCGGGCGGATCGTGCGCTTGGGGCCGAGCTTTAACGAGATCGTCACCCGCCACGCCTACCCGGAGCCCGTTGCGGCTCTCTTGGGGGAAGCGCTGGCGGTGGCGGCGGCCCTTGCGGGCGCGCTGAAGTTCGAAGGCGTCTTTACCCTGCAAGCCAAAAGCGACGGGGCCGTGCGCATGTTGGTCGCCGACGTCACCCATAGCGGCCATATGCGCGGTTATGCCCAGGTGGATGAGGACAAGCTCCCAACCGGCCCGGTGTTGGCGTCCGAGCGGGTTGAAGCCTTGATGGGCAAGGGCTATCTGGCCTTTACCGTCGATCAAGGCGCGGAGATGGAGCGCTATCAGGGCATCGTCGAGTTGCAACCCGGCGGGCTTTCAGCCAGCGTGCAGCATTACTTCCGCCAGTCGGAACAGATCGATACGGGCCTGAAGCTCGCCGCCCAACGCACGGCCCAGGGCTGGCGCGCGGGCGCGCTGCTGCTGCAACGCTTGCCGGAAGAGGGTGGCCACGCCCGCACCCTGCTCGACGCGCCCGACGCGGACGAGACGGCGGAAGCCGACGATAACGCCTGGGATCATCTGATGGCCCTGGTCGGCACCGTCTCGGATATCGAACTCACCGATCCGCAGTTGCCCTCCGACGATCTGCTGTTCCGCCTGTTCCACGAGGAAGAAGATGCCCGCGTCGGCGAGCCCCACCGGCTGCTGGACCGCTGCCGCTGCTCGCGGGGCCGGGTGGCCCGCGTGCTGCTATCGCTGCCCGTGGAAGACCGCGAGCACTTACGCGTCGATGGTGTGGTA
>NZ_JBILQX010000097.1:0-12603 GCF_044372965.1 Elstera sp.
CATGTTCAGGCCATTGCGCAGAATGCCGATAACGAAGGCCCCGATGACCGTGCCGGAGATGGTGCCGACGCCGCCAATCAGCGAAGTTCCGCCGATCACCGCACTGGCAATTGCATCCAACTCGTACATCACCCCCTCATTCGGCTGGGCGGTAACGAGACGGGACATCAGCACACAGCCCGTGAGCCCGGCGCAGGTGCCCGACAGGACATAGGTAAACAGCGTCACGCGGTTCACATTCACGCCGGAAAGACGCGCGGCTTCGCTATTAGAGCCAACAGCATAGATATGGCGACCCAGGGTGGTGCGGCTCAACATGATCGACACGGCAATCGCCAGCACGACCATAATGATGACCGGATAGGGGATGCCCGGAAAAACCACCTCCGGAAACCCATCGCTGCCGATAGTGACGACGCGGAACAGCGCGCCATTGCCAAGCTCGCCGAAGGCCTCGCCAAGACCGGAAACCGCGCGCGCGCCGGTGATCTGGAGGGCCACGCCGCGCGCGACGAGCATCATTCCGAGCGTGGCGATGAAGGGCGGCAGTTTCAGCCGGGTCACGCAGACGCCATTGAGGAAACCGCAGAAAGCCCCGACCAGAATACCCGCAAACATCCCAACCGGCACGGGCGCACCCGCCTTCACCGCGAGGGCCGCGACAACCCCCGCCAGGGCCAGCACCGAGCCGACCGAAAGATCGATCCCGCCGGTAATGATAACGCAGGTGGCGGCAATGCCGAGGTAGGCGATGGAGGTCACTTGCAGACCGATAGTCATGCCATTGCTGACGCTGAGGAAAGCATCGCTCGTCGCCGAGAAAATCACGATCAGCAGCAGTAGGCTGGCGAGCGCCGCGAACTTCTGGATCAGGTCTTTCTTCTTATCGTTCATCATGCGGGCCTTATGGTCGGCAAGCTCTTGCGCGTTGCGCTGATCGGCGGGGGCCTTTTGAGTGCTAAGGTCGGTCATTGGGCTGCAGCTCCGAGCGCCGACGGGCGATTATAGCCCGAGGCGTAATGCATGATTTCTTCCTGATTGGTGTCGCGCGTCGTCAGCACGGTCTGAAGGCGGCCCGCGTGGAACACGGCGACCCGGTCGGTCAGGCCCAGGATTTCCGGCAATTCCGAGCTAATCAGCACAACGCCGATGCCTTGGGCGGCCAGCCGGTCGAGTAACTGATAAATGGCGAATTTCGCGCCGACATCGATGCCGCGCGTCGGCTCGTCAAAAAACAGAATCCGCGACTGCCTAAACAACCATTTACCAATAACGATTTTCTGCTGATTACCGCCCGACAGCAGCTTCGCCACTTGATGGGCGGAAGGGGTTCGGATCGAGAGCATGTCGATATAGGTTTGCGCGGCCTCGGCTTCGGCTTTGAAGTCGATAAAGCCGAACCGCCCGGAAACCGCCGCCATATTGGCAAGGGTGAGATTCTGCACCACCGACATTTTCACCGCGAGCCCGTGGCTTTTGCGGTCTTCTGACAAATAGGCGATGCCGTGTTCGATGGCATCGCGCGGGCTTTTGATCGAAAGTTGAGTTCCACCGAGGTGAATACTGCCCGAATCGAGCGGATCGGCCCCAAAAATCGCGCGGGCAACTTCGGTACGCCCCGCGCCCATGAGGCCGGAAAAGCCGAGGATTTCGCCGCGTTTCAGCTCAAAACTGACGTTCTGGAATACCCCCGCGCGGCTGAGGTTGCGCACGCTAAGCAAGGTTTCCTCGGTCGGGGTCGAGGTGCGTTCGGGGAATTTCTCATCCAGTGAGCGGCCAACCATGCGCGCGACGATCTCATCGACACTGGTGGCGGCAAACTCCTGGGTGGAGACATAGCGCCCATCGCGCAACACCGTCACCCGGTCCACAATGGCCGCCATCTCATCAAGCCGATGGGAGATATAGACAATGCCGACGCCGTCGCGCTTCAAATCGTGGATCACCTGGAACAGCAGCGCCGTTTCCGATTCGGTGAGCGACGAGGTCGGCTCGTCCATAATCAGAATTTCGGCATTCAGCGAGAGGGCTTTAGCGATTTCCACCATCTGACACTGGGCGACGGAGAGGGTCTTCACCAAAGCATCGGGCTGAATATCGACGCCGAGCCGGGTGAGGCAGGTTTGCGCGTTGCGGCGCAGGGCGGCGCGATCGATGAACCAGCCGCGCTTCGGCTCCCGTGCCAGAAAGATATTTTCAGCGACCGACAGGTGCGGAATCAGGTTCAATTCCTGATGAATAATCGCAATGCCCGCGCGTTCAGCGTCGAGCGAATTGGCAAAGCGGCGGGTTTCGCCTTTATAGGTGATGCTGCCGCCATCGGGCTGATACTGGCCGCTGACGATTTTCATTAGCGTCGATTTACCCGCGCCATTCTCGCCGCAAACCGCATGCACTTCGCCACGCTTCAGATCGAAACAAACTTGATCGAGTGCGCGCACGCCAGGGAATTGTTTTGTCACCTGGTCGAGCCGCAACACTTCCGTTCCCAGAAGCCCGGTCGATGGATTAGGACGGCGCGCGGATGCCCGCCCGTCGGATGAAGACGGCTGCATGATACCTCCCTAAGTGCACGGGCTGTGCCTCGCGCAAACTCCCACTCTTCGGCGGGTTTTGGCCCTTGCAATCTTGCTCGCTGCGGCCTTGGCCAAACGATAGGATGCTCGACTATTCTGGTCAAGCCAATTTACCAATTTAAAGTGATTGGCTTGACCATTGTGTAAGTTACGGGTTTCAAAGTGTTTTTTGCTGCACCGCACGCGGGCTTAACCCTTGTCGGGCCAGGAATCGGCCTGTACGGTAAGGCCAATTTACGAAAGAGCCGACGTATGCCCAGTCTGGTCAAACCCATCGAAACGCGCCGCCTGTACCAACAGGTTGCCGATGAAATCCGCGCGTTGATCGCCCGTCAGGCGTTTCCGCCCGGCACGCGGCTGCCGCCGGAGCGGGATCTTGCGCAGCAACTCGGCGTGTCGCGCCCCTCGTTGCGCGAAGCCCTGATCGCGCTCGAAATCGATGGCAGCGTCGAAATCCGCATGGGGTCCGGCGTCTATGTCTGCGCTCCCGCCGAACGTTTGGCCGCGAATACGGCCGCCCTCGGCGAAAGCCCGTCCGAACTCATGCAGGCGCGCGCCGCCATTGAAGGCGCGGTCGTCGTGCTCGCCTGCGCCCGAATCACGCCGGAAGGGCTGCTGCGGTTGCGCGAAACGCTTCAGCGCATGAAGGCCGAGATGGAGCAGGGCCGCTCGCCGGTGGAGCACGACCGCCAGTTTCACCTGACGCTCGCCACCCTTAGCGGCAATTCCGTTCTGCTGCGGCTGGTGGGGGAATTGTTTGACGAGCGCCATAGCCCCATTTCCTCCCAACTGCGCGAACGGTTCGACAGCGCCCAAACCTGGCAGGCGGCAGTCGACGAACATGAGGCGATCCTTCAGGCGATGGAAGCGGCGGACCCGCTGGCAGCCCAAACCGCGATGCGCCAGCACCTGAAGGCCTCGACGGAACGCTGGATTACGAGCTAACGCACACCTGCGCCTGTTGGCCTAATCCCTGAATCCCGAGTTCCATCCGGTCGCCGACTTTCAGGTAAACCGGCGGCTTCTGGCCAAGGCCAACCCCCGGCGGCGTGCCGGTCGAAATTACGTCACCCGGCTGCAAGCTCATGAACTGCGATAGGTAGGACACGACGAAGGCGACGCCATAGACCATCGTGCGCGTCGAGCCGTTCTGATAGCGGTGGCCGTTAACCTCCAACCACATATCGAGGTTTTGCGGGTCCGGCACCTCGTCCTTCGTCACCAGCCAAGGGCCGAGCGGGCCGAACGTGTCGCAGCTCTTGCCCTTGGTCCATTGGCCCTGGCGTTCGATCTGGAAGGCGCGTTCCGACAGATCGTTGATAACGCAATAGCCCGCCACATGGTCCAGCGCGTCGGCCTCACTCACGTATTTCGCCGTTTTGCCGATGATGACGCCCAGTTCCACTTCCCAATCGGTTTTTTCCGAGCCGCGCGGAATTTCCACCGGGTCGTTTGGCCCTTGAATGGCGGAGGTGGCCTTCATGAAAATCACCGGCTCGGTCGGCACCGACGCGCCGGTTTCGGCGGCATGGTCGGAGTAGTTCAAGCCAATGCAGATGAACTTGCCCGTTCCGGTCACACAGGGGCCGAGGCGCGTGCTGGCATCGACCAGCGGCAGGCTGTCGAGCGGCAAGGCGGCAATCGTCGCAAGCCCTTCCGGGGCCAGCCAACGCCCGCCGATATCGCCCACATGGGCCGACAGATCGCGGATGCGACCGTCTTTATCCAAAATTCCAGGCTTTTCGGCCCCCGATGGGCCGTGGCGAAGGAGTTTCATTGTAAGTCCCCAAGGGTTTTAAGTATTTGACCAGCCGCCATCGACCGTAATGGCCTGCCCGGTCATGAAACCAGCTTCGTCCGACGCAAGATAGACGGCGAGCGCGGCAATTTCCTCGGCGGTGCCCAGGCGTCCCATCGGTTGCCGGGCAATGAAAGCGGCGCGCGCGGTTTCATAATCGCCGAGCGCGCGCATGCGGTCGTGCAGCGAGGGGCTATCGACCGTGCCGGGGCAAATGGCGTTCACGCGAATGCCGCGCGTTACATAGTCGGCGGCGACCGATTTGGTCAGTCCGACCACGGCGGCTTTGGTCGTGCCATAGATGAAGCGGTTTGGCGCTGCGATCACCGAGGAGGCGACCGAGGCCATATTGATGATCGACCCGCCGCCTGCCGCCAGCATACCCGGCAGGAACGCCCGGATCATCCGGTACATCGAGCGGACGTTGAGCGCGACCGAGAATTCGAAGGCGGCTTCGTCGCAGTCCAGAATCGTGCCCGCGTGAACATAACCCGCGCAGTTGAATAGGATCGACGGTGGGGCAACCTCGCCCGCGAAGGCGATAATCGCGGCCGGATCGCACACATCCAGGCGGCGCGGGGTAATGCCGGGCAGGCCGTGCATCTCGGCCAGCAGCCCCTCGTTGATATCGGTGGCGATCACCTGCGCGCCCTCGGCGGCGAAGGCCAGGGCGGCGGCCTTACCCATGCCTTGGGCGGCAGCGGTCACAATCGCAGTTTTACCGTTCAGTCTTCCGGCCATGCGGGCAGTTCCTTCCTCCTGGGAGCGGGCCTTGACCGGCCGTTTCGAGGGTCGATGCGAAATCGTTCTGTTTTAGATACACAGCATCATTGCATCTGTAAATCATGATTTCAGTCGAGTGAGAGCGTTTCCGAAATGCGCCGCGCGGCTTCGGCAAGCGCCGCTAAAATTTCCTCCGGCTCTTTCGGCGTTTGGCGCGTGCGCAGGTAGGGGCAGGTGAGGGCCGCCACCGCGCCGCCCTCGTGGCTATCGACGATCGGGCAGGAAAGATCGATCACGCCTTCGGCGGTACCGCTTGGGCGTTTCACCGCGCCCGCAGCGCGGAACCCGTCCAGGGTTTGCGTTAGCGCGTCCAGATCGATCCACGGGTCTTCCCGGCGCAATTCCTCATAGACCCGGTGCCGCCGCCGCGCGCTCATGAAGCTCAGCAGGCAGTGTCCGGACCCAGTGAGCACGAGCGGCTGCCGGTAGCCGATGCGCACGGTAAAGCCGATGTGGCTGGTGCTTTCCACCCGCGCGATCACGGCGATCTGCGTGCCCGAGGGCACCGCCAGATGGCAGGCATAGCCGGTGCTATCGGCAAAAGCGTTCATGAAGGGCAGCGCAATTTCGAGGAGCGAGCGGTTGCTGGGCCGGTTCATACCCAAGCGAAACAGCCGGTCCGTGACGATAAACCGGTCGTCCGCCTCGGTCCGCTCGATATAGCCGCGCTCGGCCAGGACCGAGACCATGCGGAAAATTTCGCCTTTGGTGCGCCCGACGCCGTCGCCGATCTGCTGCAAGGATTGCGGCTCGCGCGATTCCGATAGGAACTCCAGAATATCGAGCCCCTTTTCCAGCGCGGGGGCGGAATAGCGGCGCTCCTTGTCGTCGGGCAGGGGTAGGTTGCGGTCGGCGTCACTCACAGGTTTTTCCTCGCAGTCGCTTGACGGAACGTTTCATATATGATTATCCATTTTACAGAAAAAACACACCGACAAAAGCCCCTTGGGAGGCACCATGCCGCACGAGATTCGCATCACCGGCCACCGCAGCTACGATATTCGTTTTCCGACCTCCTCGCAAAAGGATGGATCGGACGCAATGAATGCCGATCCCGATTACTCTGCCGCCTATGTGGTGCTGGAAACCTCCGGCGGGCTTGAGGGGCACGGGCTGACCTTCACCATTGGACGCGGGAACGACCTGTGCCGGGCGGCCATCGATCTGCTGATGCCGCGCCTCGTTGGGCTCAGCCTTGCGGAGATTATCGCCGATATGGGGGCCTTCTGGCGGCATGTAACCGGCGATTCGCATTTGCGCTGGGTGGGGCCGGATAAGGGCGTGATGCATCTTGCCACGGGCGCGGTAGTCAATGCCGTTTGGGATCTGTGGGCCAAGCACGCAAGCAAACCCGTGTGGCAGTTGGTGGCCGATATGAGCCCCGAGGAAATCGTCAAACTCATCGATTTCCGCTACCTCACCAATGCGCTGACGCGTGAGGAAGCCTTGGAAATTCTCACCAAAGCCAAGCAGGGCGAACCCGCGCGCCGGGCAAAACTGCTGGCAGAAGGCTATCCCAGTTACACGACCTCCGCCGGGTGGCTCGGCTATGACGACGAGAAGGTCCGCCGCCTGTGCCGCGAGGGCGTGGCGGAAGGCTGGAGCCATTTCAAACTAAAGGTCGGGCGCGATCTGGCCGACGATATCCGCCGCTGCCGCGTGGTGCGCGAGGAAATCGGCCCGGACCGGGTACTGATGATCGACGCGAACCAGATTTGGGAGGTCGATCAGGCCATCGATTGGGTACGGAAGCTAGCAGAATTCAATCCCTGGTTCATCGAAGAGCCGACCTCGCCCGACGATATTCTAGGGCATCAGGCTATTCGCGTCGGGGTCGCCCCGATCAAGGTGGCCACAGGCGAAATGTGCCAGAACCGGATTATGTTCAAACAGTTCCTTCAGGCTGACGCCATCGACGTGGTGCAGATCGACGCGGCGCGCGTCGGCGGGCTCAATGAGAATCTGGCGATCATGCTGATGGCGGCGAAATTCGGCAAACCCGTCTGCCCCCACGCGGGCGGCGTCGGCCTGTGCGAATACGTCCAGCACCTCTCGATGATCGATTACCTCTGTATTTCCGGGTCCTGGGACGGGCGGGTCGCCGAGTTCGTCGATCATCTGCACGAGCATTTTGTGACGCCGTGTGAGGTGCGCCAGGGCCGCTATCTGGCCCCGCGCGCGCCAGGCTTTTCCATCGAAATGAAAGCCCCCTCTATCGCGGCGCACCTGTTTGTGGGGAACTAACGATCAGATCGGGCGCGGGGGTGGTCGAGACCCCTTGCGCCTCGGCGGCCTCGGCCTGCACGCGCAGCGCCCGTTCAAACGCCGGGCGGGCGCTCAGCCGCTGCCAATAGGCGGCGACGGCGGGGGAAAAATCGGCGTCGAGCCCGGTATGGCCCGCCAGCATCAGCGCATAGCCCACTGAAATATCGGCGGCGGTAAAGCGCTCCGCACACAGATATTCCTGCGCTTCTAGGAGCGGATCGAGCGTGCGCAACCGCCCCAGAAACCATTTTCCGTAAGCCTCGGCCACCTGCGGCAAGCGCCGCTCTTCGGGCTCGAAGCGGCTATAGCGCAGCACCAGGGTTTGCGGGAAGGTGAGGGTGGCTTCGCCGAAATGCAGATAATTGAGGTAGGCCCCATAGTCCGGCTCCTCCACCGCCACCCGTAGCGGCGTCGGCCCGTGCCGGTCGGCGAGATATTGGCAGATGGCGGCGGATTCGCTCATCCGCGTGCCGCCTTCTTCGAACAGCGGGATTGTGCCGAGCGGGTTGACGTCCAGATAGGATCGATCAAACACGCGCGGCGGAAAGGGGAGTATCTTCAGCCGATAGGGCAGGCCCAATTCTTCCAGCATCCACAAGGGCCGGAAGGAGCGGGCGCTGAGGCAGTGATAGAGTGTGATGTCCGTGTTCAAATAATCCTCCCCGTATGCAGCTAAGTGGCGCGGTCTAAAACCAAGACCAGCCGAAAGCGCTCGCAAACCAAGGGCATCTCCGGATCAAAGCCGCCGTTGCGCTCGAAGTAGGCGATATGCCCGCTGCGCCATGCCGCATAGGGGCCTTCGCCCTCGGCGAGGGCGAAGGCAGTATCCACGTCGCAAAAACGTCTAATCGTCACCTCGGTGGTTTCGATCACGCAGGCGGGGCGGCCCGCGCCATCCAACACCACGTCGCGCCGCCCGACTTGGGGCATCGGCTCGGCTTCGCCATAGTCGCGCAAAGCGCCGCAGGTGGCGGTTTTAGCGCCGCTCAGCACCAGTTCCAGCAGTTCATCGGCCAGTTCAGGCGAATCGCCGAACTGGAAGCGGACGGCATTTTGATACTCAGGCGGCAGGTTCATGTCGGCCCAACCGCTTCAGCTTTTCGTAGCGCTTCACCAGCCGGTCGCGCTTGAGGGCGGAGAGGCGGTAAATCCAGAAGATTCCGTCGAGTTGGTCGATCTCGTGTTGAAGACAGACCGACAGCAGCCCCTCGGCCTCCTCTTCGTGGGTTTCCCCGTCGAGCGTTTGATAGCGCAGGCGGATTTTGGCCGGGCGCTCCAGCGTGTCCAACACGCCCGCCATGGAAAGGCTGCCCTCTTGGTCTTTTGCCGTTTCGGGCGACGACCAGATTACTTCCGGGTTCACATAGGTGCGGGGACCGTCTTCCGGGGAAAGCTCGATTACCGTCACGCGGGCCAACACGCCAATATGGGGCGCGGTAATGCCGAGGCCCTGGGCGGCGCGCAGGGTTTCGAGCAGATCGTCGGCCAGCGCGCGTAAGCCAGCATCGAAGTCCGTTACCGGCGCGGCTTTTTGGCGCAAGCGGGGGTCGGGGAAGACGAGAATATCCCGTAAGGCCATGGGTTTGTTTCCAGAAACGTGGGCATCTGCGGCAGCATCAATCATAGCTTTCCAGCGAAGTCCAGCCCAGAGCCGTGTTTTCAGTCGCGTTCGATTTCAACGGGGGCAAAACTCTTGGGGTCATATTTGATATCAAGGCGCTGCCCGGCCCGGTTGGTGGCTTTGACCGCGTAGCAGCCATCATCAACCTTGATGCGGTGAACGGTGTAGCCGTCACGCTCCAACTTATGCTGGAGACTCTCGCGGGGTTGCCAGTCGGCGACGGGCGCGGCGCAATGCGCCCCACTGGCCAAAGCAAGGCTGGAGGCGAGGCAGAGCGCCAAGCTTACCAGCGGAAGAAAGGGTTTCATGGCCGCGCTCGCTGAAATGGGTTTCACGGACGCCAGTCTTACCCACGAAGCTGACCGCATCCTGACACGGCAAAGAATCGTCAGCGTCCCGTCAGGCTTTTCGGGCACACTCCTTCGCGGGAGGGGTTGCATGCGCATTCTATTAGTCGAAGACGATCACCTTATTGGCGGGGCCGTGCGGGATCAGATGCTGGCAGAAGGGCACGCCGTGGATTGGGCGCTACGCCTTGCCGACGCCGGTGATTTTCTCGCGGTGGCAGACTATGACTGCCTGCTGCTGGACCTCGCCCTGCCCGATGGTCGCGGGCTCGATTTTCTCACCGCGCTGCGCCGCCGTGGCGGGCGGGTTCCGGTGATTATTCTGACCGCGCGCGACCAGATTTCTGACCGTATCGCCGGGCTGAACGGCGGGGCGGATGATTATCTGGTGAAACCCTTTGATCTATCCGAACTCTCCGCGCGGGTCGCCGCCGTAGCGCGGCGCTATGCCGGGGTGCCCAATCCGCAGGTGATCGTCGGCAGCGTTCGGCTCGATCCCGCCGCGCGCACCGCGTTTCGCGACGAGGCCGCCATAAGCCTAACGGCGCGCGAATGGGCTTTGCTGGACGCGCTGTTGCGCCGACGCGGCCTTATCGTTTCGAAAACGCAGTTGGAAGAAACGCTCTACGCTTTCGGCGATGAGGTGGAGAGCAATGCGGTGGAAGCCCACGTTAGCCGCCTGCGCAAAAAACTCGGGCACGGCATCATTGAAACGCTGCGCGGGCTTGGCTACCGGCTGGGGGCGGCATGAGCGCTTATAGTCTCCAGCGCCGCCTCAGTTTTGGGCTAACGCTGATGACCCTGGCTTTCTGGTGCATCGCAACGCTGGTATCGGCGCTGATCGTTCGGCACGAGCTGGATGAATCTTTCGACAGTGCCTTGCAAGAAACCGCGCAGCGCATCCTGCCGCTTGCCATCGAAAGCCTCTACCAGAGCGCGCCGACCGACGCGGCAAAGCATATTTCGGCGCTACGGCCCCATCAGGAATATCTGACCTATGTGGTTCGCGACGCCCAGGGCAAGGTTCTACTGTACTCCCATGATGCTGACCCAGCGGATTTTCCCGCGCAACCGGTGGAGGGGTTTCACGATACGCCGAATTTGCGCATTTATGGCGAAACCGGCGTTAGTCGGAGCTTCTTCATCGAAATCGCCGAACCCTTGTCGCACCGGCGCGAGGCGGCGTGGGAGGCGAGCTTGGGGCTTGTTCTGCCGCTGATCGTACTAATCCCAACCAGCCTCGGCGCGGTGTGGTGGACCGTCCGCCGCGCCCTGGCCCCCGTGCGGCATCTGCGGGCGGAAATCGAGCGGCGCGACGATGCCGACCTCTCGCCGATTGAAGGGCTACGGCTTCCATCGGAAGTTTCGCCCCTCGTTGGCGCGGTTAATCGGCTCATGCAGCGATTGAACCTCGCGCTGACCGCCGAGCGGTCTTTTACCGCCAATAGCGCCCATGAGTTGCGCACGCCGATTGCCGGAGCCTTGGCGCAAACCCAAAGGCTGAAAGCCGAAGCGCCGCCAGGGGCGTTGCGGGCGCGGGCCGAACAGGTGGAGGAATCGCTTCAACGCCTTGCCCATCTCGCGGAAAAACTGCTCCAATTGGCGCGGGCCGAAGCGGGGTTATTTCTGCCGCCAGAGGCGCAGGACCTGCTGCCGCTCATTCCCCATATTCTGGACGCGGTGACGCGGGACGAAGGCGGAACCGACCGGGTTCAGGTGCATACGGAGGCGGGGCTTAGGCTGCGCAGGCGCATTGATGCCGATGCTTTTGCGTTAATCTTGCGCAATTTGCTCGAAAACGCCCTGAAGCATAGCCCGCCCGGCAGTCCGGTAGAGGTGCATTTGAGCGAGGGGGCTATTCGCGTTCGCAACCACGGCCCGATTTTAACCGCCGAAACCTTGACCGGGCTAAAAGCGCGTTTTGCGCGCGGGGCCACGGTGGCGGCGGGGACGGGCCTGGGGCTCGCCATCGCCGAAACCATCGCGACCGGGATCGGCGGGCGGCTCGACCTTCTGTCGCCGGCGACCGGCTGGGCCGATGGGGTGGAAGCAGTTTTGGTTGTGCCCGCCGCCTGATGCCCTTGCCGAAAAGATCATCTCAGTGCGCGCGAAATGAACGGCGCTATCGCACCGCCCCCGCCGTGCGCCCGAATTTCGGCGCAAAAACGCGATATTGATTAAAAAATAGGCTGTGGCACCAGCATTGCATACATAATCCTGTTATCGATTAGGGGAGCGCGCGGCATGCTAACGCTGGCGGATTATCGGGCTGCGGCCCTAGCAACGGGATCGGCGGAAGCGGGGCTTCGCGCAGCTTATGAAAAACTACGCGCTTGGGACGATCCGGCCCTCTTGATCGCTCTGCGCCCAGAGGAAGAGGCTATTGCGGCGGCGCGCGCGCTTGGCGGCCGCACGGATTTACCGCTGTTTGGCGTGCCGTTCTTCGTAAAAGATAATATCGACGTTGCGGGTCTGCCGACGAGTGCCGCCTGCCCCGAATTCGCCTATATGCCGGAGGTTTCGGCCTTTGCCGTCGCCCGACTAGAGGCAGCGGGGGCGATTGTGGTTGGTAAAACCAATCTCGATCAATTTGCCACCGGCCTTGTCGGCGTGCGCTCCCCCTATGGGATTCCGCGCAACAGCCTGCGGGCCGATCTGGTGCCGGGGGGCTCCTCGTCGGGGTCCGCGACGTCGGTCGGCGCGGGGATTGTGCCTTTTGCCTTGGGGACGGATACCGCAGGCTCGGGCCGGGTCCCGGCGGCGTTGAACGGCATCGTCGGGCTGAAACCGAGCCTGGGGGCGGTGTCGGCGCGCGGCATGGTGCCCGCCTGCCGGACGCTCGATACGATTTCGGTCTTCGCGCTGACCGCCGATGACGCTTGGACGGTCTATAGCATTCTGGCGGGCTATGATGCTGCTGACGCCTATGCGCGTCCAATCACGCTCGGCACGCCGAGCGCGATTCTGCCGGGCTTGCGCGTTGGGATTCCAGCCCCCAGCAGCCGGGAGTTTTTGGGCGATGCGGCAGCGGAAGCCGCCTTTAGCGCCGACTGCGCGTCCCTCTCCGCCCTCGGCGTGACGCTGGTCGAGGTCGATCTTGAGCCCTTCTACGCCGTCGCCCGGCTGCTCTATGAAGGCCCTTGGGTGGCCGAACGCTATGCCGCCCTGCGCCAGTTGATCGAAACCACGCCTGAGGTAATCCATCCGGTTACG